>CAYXBH010000038.1:3540-10259 GCA_964463185.1 uncultured Azospirillum sp.
ATTTGACATTGTGCCCGGAGAGCCCGGCAGAACTATTGCAGACATTGAAAACGAGCAAAAGGAAAAAAACAAGAAAAACATTGCCGAAACACCTTTGGTCAAAGCTATTCTCAATGAATTTCACGGAGCCAAAATCGAAACCCTGACGCGGAAAGTTTTTCTCGAAAACAACGATAAAGACAATGATGAAAGCGAAGATATTTTCAATAATAACAGTGATGACTATTTTAACAGCGAGGATTGATAAAAAATGATGAATATGCAGGGAATTATGAAACAAGCCCAAATGATGCAGAAAAAAATGGAAGAGGCACAGAAAAAACTGGCAGAAACCGAAGTTACCGGAACAAGCGGTGGCGGAATGGTCAAAATAACCTTAAACGGAAAATTTGAAGCCAAAAAAGTGGAAATTGACAAGAGCCTTGTTAATGCGGAAGAAAAGGATATTCTCGAAGATCTGATAGTGGCCGCTTTTAACGATGCCCAGGGCAAAGTGGACAATATGATGAGCGATGGGATGAAAGATATTACTGGCGGGCTTAATCTCGGCGGACTGAAGTTTCCGTTTTAGGCAGGAGATACGATTTTGTTCGGTCAGGAAATTGAAAAACTGATAAAACTGACGGCTAAATTGCCGGCTCTTGGTTCACGTTCGGCACGACGGGTTGTATTGTATCTTTTGAAGAAAAAGGAAACAGTCCTCTTACCCCTGATCGAATCTTTGCAGGAAGTGGCAGCCAATATTAAAACCTGTGAGGTTTGCGGCAATTATGACACAATTTCGCCCTGTTCTCTTTGCGGCTCCGAAAAACGTGACCGTTCGACAATTTGTGTTGTTCAGGATATGGCCGATTTATGGGCGATGGAGAGGGTCGGTTTTTACCGAGGGCTGTATCATGTACTGGGCGGCGTTTTGTCGGCTCTTGACGGTATTTCGCCTGAAGATTTGAATGTAGAAAAATTGCTCGTCCGGCTGAAAAAAGGGGAAACCAAAGAAGTGATTCTTGCGCTGCCAGCAACCATTGACGGACAAATTACCTCCCACTATTTGGTCAGTCGACTAAAAGACAGCAATGTCAAAATTACCACTCTGGCGCAGGGGATTCCGGTCGGTGCCGAACTGGACTATATGGATGAGGGCACTATCCAGCTGGCTATTAATTCGCGTAAGGAAATGTGAAAAGGAAACGGCAAAAAGCGGTTTTTTTTCTGCTTATTCGATATTTCCCTTTTATGCCGAAGCTATCTCTAACGTTTCTTTTCAGGCGATGTATTCGATGTAATATCGAAGGGTTACACGACGCCATATACCGCGCATTAAGAATTGATTCCGTCAATCAAAAGGAAGATACAGGAATTTGCATTGCAATTAAACGTGAGGATTACTAGGGTGTATGATATTTTATTCGGGCGAATGCCAGAGATAATACCCCCTTGTCTTGCCCGCATCAAGTGTTCAAAATACGAAGGTTTATTGTTTCTGGCAAAATAGTTGTTTTCTGTGTAACAATATATACACTGGCGGGAAAGACAGGTACCGAATAACTATTACTATCCCGATCAGTATATTGCAAGGCTATTATTCTATTGTTTCAATAAGACGATCCAGACTTTTTTGTTCGGATTTGTCATAACCCACCGTTTCATCTTCTTTAACTTCGACTACGGTCTTTTTGGCGACTTTCGGCTGCGCCAGTTTTTCAAACAGATCGTCAATATCGCTTTCTAGTTCCACCCCGGGAACAACTTCTTTACCTGGATTGATTTGATCGTTTACCTTATCGCGGGCGGAACGGGGAATAAGTTTTTCGATCGGTTCGGCAAAAGAACCAGCCAATTGAAAATATTTTGACTGCTTAAAGGTTTCTGGCTGGGCTTCAGGCGGCATAATCCAACTGATCAGTATGTTGAGCAGTATAATCAGCAAAAACGCTCTTAAAACGCCAAAAAACAGTCCTAAAGCTCGATCCATTCCACTCAGTTTGCTGCTGCGGACTTTACCAATGATAAAAGAGCACAAATAAATCCAGATAATGAAAAAGACAATCAAAACACTAAAAGCGGAGGCAATAATAGCCATTAGTTCGCTTTCGATATAATTTTCCGCCAGCGGTTGGACATATGGCAGTAGGTAGATAATGGCAACAATCCCCAAAATCCAGCCGATTATAGACAAAACTTCCTTGATTAGCCCGCGATTGAGCGCAATCAGGGCAGAGATCGAGACAATAACCAAAATAATGATATCCAGACCATTCATAATTTTTATCCTAATTAAACCAATTAATCAGCTTTTGCACGTTGCCGATTTCGTGAACATTGATGTTGATGTTGTTTTTCTTTTTGTCCTTGCTATACTGTGACGGCATAATGGCACTGCGGAAACCAAGCTTGTGTGCTTCTTTCAAACGCAGGTTTGGCTGGCTGACGGCGCGGATTTCACCCGACAAGCCAATCTCACCGAAAACGACCATATCCGCCGGCAGCGGGTGGTTGGTCAGAGAAGACACAATAGCCATTGCAACCGCTAGATCAGCCGCCGGTTCTGAAATTTTCAGCCCGCCGGCAATATTAAGATAGACATCTTGAGAACCGAGGTTTAACCCTCCCCTAGCCTCTAAAACCGCCAATACCATCGACAGACGGTTGGAATCCCAGCCGACGACTGCCCGTTTGGGGCTGGAGTATCCGCTCTGGCTGACCAGCGCCTGAATTTCTACCAAAACCGGCCGTGACCCTTCTATCCCGGCAAATACGCAGGAACCGGAAATATTGCCTTGTCGTTCTGCTAAAAACAGGGCGGAAGGGTTTTCCACTTCGGTCAGACCTTTATCCTGCATTTCAAAAACACCTATTTCGTCGGTGGCACCATAACGGTTTTTGACTGCCCGCAAAATCCGGAAATGGTGACCACGTTCTCCCTCAAAATAGAGCACGGTATCGACCATATGTTCCAAAACCCGGGGTCCAGCAATTGCTCCTTGTTTGGTTACATGCCCGACCAAAAACAGTACAAAACCTTTCTTTTTAGCAAGTTTAATCAGTTCGTAGGCACAGGCACGCACCTGGGAAACGCTGCCGGGAGTTGACTCTGCCTCTTCCAGATACATAGTCTGGATTGAATCGATAACGACTATCGACGCATTTGTTTTTTCCAACGTGGATACTATGTCTTTTATTTCGGTTGTCGAAGCCAAATTAACTGGGGCATTTTCAAGTTCCAGCCGACAGGCACGGATTTTGACCTGATCGTCTGCCTCTTCTCCGGAAATATAGTAACATTCTGGCTGATCCGGCAGACAGGCAATACTTGCACAGGCCTGCAACAACAACGTAGATTTGCCAATGCCTGGATCACCACCAACTAGAATAACAGAACCAGGAACCAACCCACCGCCACAAACCCGATCAAGCTCCCGGATATTGGTATGCAAACGGATCAGTGCTTCTGTTGAACTACTCAGGGAAACAAAATTGAGCTGAGAACCTTTTTTTTTGGGATTGAAATTTGAAAACCCCTCGCCACCGATTTTTTCCTCTACTATCGTATTCCATTCCCCGCAGAAATCGCATTTTCCCAACCATTTTGGATAAACGGCGCCGCAGCTTTGGCAGACATACTCAACTCCGCTTTTTTTGGACATTTGTTATATCTCCACTTTGATTGGCCCTTTTGAGCTGCCGTTGACAAATTGCAGTACATAAGGATTGTCGGTTTTATCCATTTCAGCAACCGTTCCCTGCCAGATGATTTTTCCTTGATAGAGCATGGCTATCCGGTCGGCGATTTTGCGAGCGGAAGCCATATCGTGGGTGATAGTCAGCGCACTAGCACCGAGTTTTTTAACGGAATCTATAATCAGATCGTTGATAACGTCGGCCATAATCGGATCAAGTCCGGTTGTCGGTTCGTCAAAAAAGATTATTTCCGGACGGGTGGCAATCGCACGCGCCAACCCTACCCTTTTTTGCATACCGCCGGACAATTCGGAAGGGGACAAGTCAGCAACATCCGATCCTAAACCGACCTGACGCAAAACTTCAATTGCTTTTTCTCTTGCCTGACGACGCGGCATTTTCTGATTTTCTAGCAGATCAAAAGCTACATTCTCCCAAACGCTGAGGCTGTCAAACAACGCTCCTCCCTGAAACAACATACCCATTGTGGTATAAAGTTTTTCGCTTTCCTTACGCGGGGCGCCAACAGTTTCGGTGTCGTCAATTTTAATGGAGCCTGAATCCGGCATAATTAGCCCCTGAATGCATTTTATCAGAACAGATTTTCCAGTTCCCGAACCGCCAATGACAACTAAGGATTCCCCTTTGCAGATAGTTAGATCAACGCCGTTTAATACGCGTTTGTGGCCGAAAGCCTTGCGCAAACCTTTTACCTCTATTTTATTTGTTCTTTTTTGCATAACATTTTCGCTCCGTCATCTACTTGGTAAAAATAAGGCCAGTGATGATATAGTTGAAGATGAGGATGATTATCGAAGACGCAACCACTGCATTGGTCGTCGCCTCGCCTACCCCCTGGGCTCCGCCTTTTGATTTGTAACCGTTATAGCAGCCCATTAAAGCAATAACAAAACCAAAGACAGCGGCTTTGATAACACCGGTATAAATATCTATCGACTGGAGTTCGTTTATAGTAGCCTTGATATAGTTGGCTGGATTAAAATCGAGTTGATAAACCGCGACAATATAGCCGCCGAAAATACCGATGATATCCCCGATCAAAACCAGCAGTGGTAGTACGATCACACCAGCTAAAAGTCGTGGTGCCACCAGGTATTTGTAGGGATTGGTTGACAGAGTGGACAGGGCGTCTATCTGTTCGGTTACACGCATGGTACCTATTTCCGCTGCCATTGCAGCGCCAATACGGCCGGCAACCATCAAACCGGCAAAAGCCGGCGCTAATTCACGGGTAACCGAAATAAGCACTACCGAGGCAATGGCGCTTTCGGCACCGTAGCTGGAAAAACCGGCATGCGTCTGCAAAGCAATCACCATACCTGCAAAAATCGTGGTCAGTGCCACTACCGGCAGAGAATAAAAACCGATGTTGACGATCTGACGGAGCAAAAGCTTGGGGTAAAAAGGCGGAGTAACACAATTGTAAAGCGCTTTGGCAATAAATTCTGCAAGTTGTCCGATACGGGAAATAAAAATAACCAAAGGTTTACCTAGCGTCCGTAGAAAATTTTCCAGATATCTATGATGTTGCATTGCTTTTTCCTAAATCCATTAAACGGTTTTATCTTAAAATAAGAGGAACAATAAAGCAAGGGCTATTTATTTTGGTAACAAGCGAGAATAATCTTGTCTATCGTCGAAATTTCAAAGCTGTGAAGGCGGATTTTGGGAACGTTTATCCCACAATATTCGACCGTTTCGCCCATCGGCAGACGTTCTATTTTTTTCTCTGGTGGTACCAGTTCAACAACCAGTTTGATAAGAGCTGAAGGGCAGGGCTCAAAACGGCAGATGCCGATTCCACGGACTTCCATCATACCGCTAATTTCTTTCGGGCAAGTAGCATTCAAACGACCGAATTTTTCTTCAATATCGGTACGATCGTCGGCAACCAACAGCGCGCCTTTGTCCATCATCATCCGGAGTGCAAGATCAGATTTTCCGCTACCCGATGGACCGGTAAACAAAATACCGTTTTCCTTGTAGCTGATGCAGGTTGCATGTATATTTATCTTAGTCAAGATTTTTCAAGCCTTTCATGCAGCTGACCGTTATGCGCCGGCCAGACATTGCGGGGGCAATTTCTATCCGGATTGCTTTGCGGGGCAGATAACTACCCATTTTTTCAGGCCATTCTATCAGAGTTACACCGCTATAAAGTGCTTCTTCCATTCCAAGTTCAAAAATTTCTTCCTGCGATTTTAGACGATAAAGATCAAAATGATAGATATCAAAATCTTTTGCCGGGTATATCTGAACCAGTGTAAACGTTGGACTGGGAATTTCTTTAGCACCGGTTAGACTGCGGATAAAAGAACGGCAAAGCACACTTTTTCCCATTCCCAGTGTGCCATAGAGGGCAAAGCAGTCTCCTTTGCAGGCAGAGGCGGCCAGCCGACGGCCTAGCTTTTCTGTATCTTTTTCTGTGGCACAAAAATATGTTTCAGATGTGCTCATACCTATCCTTAAAAATCGAGAATACTTTTTTTCGGCTGTTTTGGTTTGATTACTTTAATCTTAGGTTTTTTAGACTGAATTTCGCGCCAATCCCAAGGTTTGTAAAACTGTCCCTGCCATAACCCGCGACCATTGTTCCGCGCCTGCTGCTCGTAGGGCAGATAAATACTGCTTTGGCTCGGGTCGGCAACCGCCCAGCCAGCATTAACCAGTGCAGCACCTATATCATATTGCCCCAGCGAACAGGTAGCAACCATATTCCCTTTGGAATCCTGTTTTAAAACATGACATTCAAGTTCGTGGCCAGATATCCAGCTTTTCAACCAGCTGGCGGCTTCCTGACCGCAGCGGTAGGCGCGTCCTTTTCCATCGGCGCATGTCTGGTTTGATTCCGGTGCGTCGATACCATAAAGTTTCAGGTAGCGTCCACGCATTTCAAGCGTGTCGCCGTTAATTACCCGGGTTACACCGTGAACAGCCGGATAATCATTAGGATTAAAACGTACTACAGGTTCCGGTTCTGAATTGCTGCCGGTCAGGCTGCTTAGCAGTTTTTCAAAGCC
>CAYXBH010000039.1:0-10165 GCA_964463185.1 uncultured Azospirillum sp.
TTTGTTGCTGTATTTTGTTTGACTTTTGAACAACAAAAAGCCACCCCTTTATAAGGGCGGCTTTATCGTAAGTAGTTTGGCAAAATTATTTATTATCCAGATCTTCGCCGGTTTCCTGGTTGACCCGTTTGGCAGAGAGTTTGAATTTGCCGCGGTTGTCCATACCTAAGCATTTGACCCAGATACTGTCGCCTTCTTTGTAAAAGTCGGAAACAGAAGCAATCCGTTCGTTTTTGACTTCGGAGATGTGTACCAGTCCTTCAGTCGAACCGACGAATTTTACGAATGCGCCGAAGTCCATAATTTTGGTGATGACACCATGGTAAATTTTGTTTTCCTCCGGTTCGGCGATAATGCTCATGATCCAGTCAAAGGCGGCCTGACCGTCCGCGCTGTTGACGGTTGCGATGCGGACAATGCCGTCATCGCTGATGTCAATTTTGGAGTTGGTTTTTTCGGTGATCTCGCGGATAACTTTGCCGCCCGAGCCGATAACTTCGCGGATCTTGTCGACCGGAATTTTCAGCGCAATGATACGTGGGGCGTGTTCGGCAACATGCGGGCGCGGTTCAGCGATCGTTTTGGCCATTTCACCCAAGATGTGAATGCGGCCTTCGTGAGCCTGTGCCAGAGCATTTTTCATGATTTCTTTTGTGATGGAGGTGATTTTGATGTCCATCTGCAAAGCGGTTATGCCGTCTTTGGTACCGGCAACTTTAAAGTCCATATCGCCCAAATGGTCTTCATCGCCCAAAATATCGGTAAGAATAGCAACCCTGCCGTCATCTTCTTTGATCAGTCCCATTGCGATACCTGCAACCGGTTTTTTCATTGGTACGCCGGCTGCCATCAACGACATGGTGGTGCCGCAAACGGTGGCCATGGAAGAGGAGCCGTTTGATTCTAAAATTTCAGACACGACGCGGATGGTATAGGGGAATGCGTCCTTATCTTTGGGCATCATCGGATGGATGGCGCGCCAGGCTAGTTTGCCGTGGCCGATTTCGCGGCGTCCTGGGCTGCCCAGGCGACCACATTCGCCGACCGAAAACGGTGGGAAGTTGTAGTTGAGCATAAAGTCTTCCTTATATTCCGCCATTAGGCCGTCGATGATTTGTGCATCTTCGCCGGTGCCGAGTGTAGTAACGACCAGAGCCTGTGTTTCGCCGCGGGTGAAAATGGCCGAACCGTGGGTGGTCGGTAGAACGTCGATTTCGCACCAGATCGGGCGGACGGTTTTGGTGTCGCGGCCGTCAATGCGTTTGCCGGTCGAAAGCACTTTTTCGCGGACGACAACGTGTTTTAATTTTTCCAGAACGTCGAGTAGGTACTTGTTCTCGATTTCGTTTTGGGGATCAATGCTGGCTTTGACTTCTTCGTCCAACTGGCCGACCAGGGTGCCGCGTTTAAGCTTGTTGGTTTCGGTAAAGGCCGTCTCGTAACGGTTGCGGAAAGCTTTGGCAATACGCTCGTACATCTCGTCAAATTCTTTTGGGAAAAACGGGGTTTCCCAAGGCTCTTTGCTGGTTTCTTTGGCCAAGTCGACAATCATATCGATGACTGGTTGGAAGTTTTCAAAACCGAACATGACGGCGTTTAACATGGTTTCTTCGGAGAGTTCGTTGGCTTCAGATTCTACCATCAGCACGCCTTCTTTGGTGCCGGCAACGGTCAGTTCCAGTTCGGATTCTTTTTGTTCTTCCATTGTTGGGTTCAAGATAAACGCACCGTCTTTATAGCCGACTTTGGCTGCGCCTATTGGTCCCATGAATGGAATGCCGGAAACGGCCAGTGCGGCTGAGGCTGCAATCATAGCAACCACGTCGGAAGAGGTTTTTTTGTCATGGCAGAGGGTGGTGCAGATAATTTGGACTTCGTTCTTAAAAGCATCCGGAAACAATGGGCGAATCGGACGGTCAATCAGGCGGGAAATCAGCACTTCGTGTTCGGAAGGTTTGCCTTCGCGTTTCATAAAGCCGCCGGGAACTTTGCCGGTGGCGTAATATTTTTCCTGATAATTAACGGTTAAAGGGAAAAAGTCCTGATCTGCTTTTGCCTCTTTGGCCGCGCAGACAGTTGCCAGCACTTTGGTGCCGCCATAGGTGGCAACAACTGCGCCGGTGGCCTGTTTGGCGACTTTGCCGGTTTCAAGAACCAGCTTGCGTCCGCCCCATTCCATTTCGCGGGTGGATACTTTTAAGTTGTTCATATTATCTTACCTTTCTTTTCATCTTACGTCTTTAAACATCACCTGCCGGTTTCTTTTTGGGCAGGATTTTGATAAAAGTATTGCGGAACTGTTTATTGTTCCGCAATACACTGCAAAACTTAGCGACGAATGTTAAGTTTTTTAATGATTTCCTGATATCTATTCTCGTCTTTTTTCTTCAGGTAGTCGAGAAGGTGACGTCGTTTGCTGACCATCTTCATCAGTCCCAGACGGGAATGCAGATCTTTATGGTGGACATTGAAGTGTTCGATCAGGTTGTTGATGCGGGTGGTCCAGATTGCAATCTGAACTTCCGGTGAACCGGTATCACCTTCGCTGCGTCCGTAAGTTTTTGCAAGTTCGTTGGTTGTTTCTTTGGTAATCGACATCTTAATTTCCTTTTTATCTTGATAAGTTAAACACACGAATCGGGGAAAGTCTTGTTTTCTCAATTCGTACCAGTGCCACCAGCTGGTTGTTGCAGACAGCGGCAACAATTCTCCTGGCAGGAAATAGACCTTCCCGCCCTTTGGGCGACAGTGCCTGTCCGTGAGTGAGCTTGGTGGCTTCCGCTTCCGAAACAGCCATAACCGCGATGCCGCGCAGAGAGGTTTCTGACGGAAGCAAAAGTTTTCTACGCTCGTCAACATACACTATATTTTGCAAAGTTTCCAGTAAAATTTTTGACGACTCGTCAAAAATTCCTGATCGGGTGCGACGAAGCCGGCTTAGGTGGCCGAAAGTGCTAAGTCGGCGGGCAATGTCGCGGCCGAGGCTACGAACATAAGTGCCTTTTGAACAGCAGACTTTAAAACAGCTTTTGCTGTCGGGCAGGTTTTTTAAAAATTCCAGATTATAAATTGTTACCTGCCGCTCGGGCATGGTCGGCATTTTTCCTTTTCGGGCCAGTTCATAGGCGCGACGGCCGTTGATTTTTATGGCCGAAAAAGCGGGTGGTGTCTGTTTGATCCTGCCGCAAAATAGTGGTAGAATAGTACGTATTTCTTCTTCCGAAGGTGTTTTTCCTTCTGTCTGGGTTATTTTGCCGTCGCAGTCACCGCTGTCCGTTTCTGTTCCCCATTGAATGGTAAACTCATATTCTTTGGTTTCATCGTCCAAAAAATCAATCAGTTTGGTGGTTTCGCCGAAAGCAATTGGCAAAATGCCGGAAGCAAAAGGATCGAGTGTGCCAGTGTGGCCGTTTTTTTGCGCATTGAGCAGCCGGCGGGTAAGGCTGACAACTTCAGTTGAGCCTATTCCTTTCGGTTTGTCTACAATCAGCCAGCCGTTGACAGGTTCTCCTTTGCTGTGTTTCATCGGTCTTTCAGTGTTTATTGCTCGTTGATATCCCTGCTGACTTTTGGGTCGCGCAGAAGTTTTTCTATTTTGTCGGCCTCGGCAAAGCTGTTGTCTACATGAAAACGGATTTCTGGCACAAAACGCAGGGTTGTGTTGGTTGCAATCACTTTGCGAAAATGGTTGGCAGCCAGTTGGAGTCCTTCCAGAACCTGCTTGTCTGTTTCGGCATTTGATGTGATAAAATATACGTCGGCATATTTTAAATCTGGTGAAATTTGTGCTTCGACAATGGTTACTAGGGTGTCGATGCTTTCCAGATTGCGTACTTTGCCCTGATTGATTTCGCCGGCGATGATCTTTTTGATTTCCTGACCGACGCGGAGCTGCCGCTGAGATTGTTCTTTAATTGTCATTTTTCTTTCCTGTTTTACAAAAAACGGCTGAAAATCCGCGGAAACGGATTTGCAGTCGGTTAAAAATCAGATTTTTATGCCAGTTTGGCGGCAATGGTTTCGATCTCGTAACATTCGATGAAATCGCCGGTCTGAATGTCGTTGTAGTTTTCAAAACTCATACCGCATTCATAGCCTTCTTTGACTTCCTTGACATCGTCTTTAAAGCGCTTGAGCTGACCAAGACTGCCGTCGTGAATAACCACGTTATCGCGTAGCAACCGGATTTTGGCGCCACGTTTGACCAGCCCTTCGGTAACCATACAGCCGGCAACCTTGCCGATGCCGGTAATGTTGAATACGGTGCGGATTTCTGCGTATCCGAGCAGTTTTTCTCTGATTTCCGGCGACAGTAGGCCTTCCAGACCTTTTTTAACGTCATCGGCAACATCATAAATAATCGAATAGTAGCGGATGTCGACGCCATCACGGCGAGCCATGTCGCGCGCCTGCGGAATCGCTCGGACGTTAAAGCCGATAATGAGAGCATTGGATGCTTTGGCTAGCGTGATGTCGGATTCTGAAATTGGTCCGACTGCGGAGTGCAGAATCTGTACGCTGACTTCGTCGTTAGAAAGTTTGTTCAACGTGCCTTCAATTGCCTCAACTGAACCTTGAACATCTGCTTTGATAATAACCGGCAAATGTTTGGATTCGCCCGACTTGATTTTGTCGAGCATTTGTTCCATAGCCGATTTGGCGCTCTTGACCAGTTTAGCATCACGTTCTTTCTGGATGCGATAATTGGTAATTTCTTTGGCCTGAGATTCGCTTTCAACCACGTTAAAATTGTCGCCGGCAGCCGGAGTGCCCTGCAGACCGATGACTTCAACCGGAGTGGCTGGTCCTGTCTCGAAAATCTTTTGCCCGTTTTCGTTAAACATGGCGCGGACGTGTCCCCATTCTTTACCGGCAATGATAATTTCGCCGACTTTTAGGGTGCCCTTTTGAACCAAAAGGGTGGCTACTGAGCCGCGGCCTTTTTCCATCTTGGCCTCAATGACTGTGCCTCCGGCCTTGCAGGTCGGATCGGCTTTCAGATCCAAAATTTCTGCCTGCAGGAGGATAGCCTCTACCAGTTTGTCGATATTGATTCGTTTTTTTGCGGAAACTTCGGCGCAGAGGTATTCGCCACCCAGTTCTTCAACTGCAATGCCGTGCTGTAAAAGTGCGGTTTTAACTTTCATCGGATCGGCGCCGGGCAGGTCGATTTTGTTAATGGCGACCACAATTGGCACTTCCGCAGCCTGAGCATGTCGGATGGCCTCAACCGTCTGCGGCATAATGCCGTCATTGGCAGCAACCACCAGTATTACAATGTCGGTTACCTTGGCACCGCGGGCGCGCATTTCCGAAAAAGCCTCGTGTCCCGGTGTGTCGATAAAGGTGATTTTCTGACCGTCGTCTAGGGTAATCTGATAAGCCCCGATGTGTTGGGTGATGCCACCGGCTTCTTTGGCAGCAACATTGGTTTCGCGCAGGGCATCCAAAAGTGAGGTTTTACCGTGGTCAACATGTCCCATAACGGTAACAACAGGTGCCCGTGGATGTATATTTTCGGGGTTGCTTTCCTCTTCGTTCAAGACCATTTCGACATCGCTGTCGGCCACACGCTTCCACTTGTGTCCCATTTCCTCAACGATGATTTGTGCGGTATCGGCGTCAATAGGCTGGTTGATGGTGGCCATGACACCGAGTGACATCAGTTTTTTGATGACTTCGGCGCCTTTTTCTGCCATTCGGTTGGCCAGTTCCTGTACGGTAATTACTTCCGGAATAATAACTTCTTTGATGATTTTTTCCTGCGGTTGAATGGCAACAGGTGCCGGTTTTGGCTGTTTTTTCTTAAAGCGGCGGCGGGGTGCGGTGTAGCCGTAGTCGTCATAGTCGTCATCGCTGCCGCCGAAGGTGTGGATGTTTACTTTTGGGTTGCGGCGTTGCGGTTCAAAGCTACGTTTGGTGATTTTTTTGCGTTCCTGCTCAAAAATTTCTTCTTTGCTCTTTTGTTTTTCGGCAACCGGGCGCACTCTTCTCGAGCGGTCTTCTTCTTCGTCATCGTCGTCAAAGTCTTTGCTGCGCCGGTCTTTTTCTTTCTTAAAACTGCGGTCTTCTTCCTGCTGTTTTTCTTTTTCCGCATTTTTACGGATTTGTTCTTCTTTTTTCTGGCGTTTTTGTTCTTCCTGTTCCCTTTTTAAGCGGGTTTCTTCTTTTTTCTTCAGGCGCAGGGCTTCTTTTTCTTCCTCTTCCTGCTGACGTCGAGCCTCGTGTTCTTTGGCCTCTGCAATCAGCTTGAGTTTGGCGGCTGTGGCTTCGTCGATTTTAACTTCTTTGGCAGCTGAGGTAGCAGAGCTGATCACTCTTTTTTTGCGCACTTCGACCTGGACCACTTTTTTGTTGTCGGTGGCGGGTTTTATATCACCTGTTTTTTTTAGCGTGAGGGTCTTTTTTCCCGATAATGTTAATTTGTTTTTTGCATTATCTTCTGTCATACTTAAACTATCTCCATCTTTTTTTTCAGGAATTGAAATTTTGCCATTTTCGCAGTTGGTTGCGGACCATTTCTGCCATTTTGCCTTTCAGCAGTGCGGCGTGTACCGTGTTTGTTCTGTTTAACGCCTTGTCCAACTCCTCAACTTTAAACAATGTCAAAATTTCCGTATTCCCGGCGGCAGTTCTTATTTTGGCGCTGCCGTCATTGCCAGTGTCAAGGGCTTCGATGACGAATGCAACCTTGCCTTTTTGTAAATTTTCCCGGACTTTTTCAAAGCCGGTGATCAGTGCGCCGGCTTTCTTAGCCAAATTTATAGCGTCAAGTGCCCGGTTTTTCAAGATATTTTCGACCGTTTCCCCCAAATTTGGGTCAACTTTGGTGTTTTTGCCGAGTTTTTTGAATATGTTTTTGTCGACGGCCTGTTCCAAAATGCTGCGGGAATTGGTAATGTAAAAACCTTTTCCCTGCAGTTTTTTCTTGAAATCGGGGATGACCTGCCGGTCCGGGGTCAGGGTAAACCGCAGAAGTTCGTCGGTGGGTTTTTCTTTCCCCGTGGCCAGGCAGGTGCGATTGGGGTTATTTTCCTTCATCGCTTTCTTCTTGCTCTTCGTTTTCAAACCAATGTTCACGGGCTGCCATGATAATCCGGTTGGCTTCCGTCTGCGACAAAGTGTTTTCACCAAGCATCTCAATCAGCTCGTCGGCAGCGAGATCTGCCAGATCGTCCAAGTTTTTAATACCTTTCTCGGCCAGGGTCAGGATCATATCCTGTTCAAGCCCGGCGACCGTCTTCAAGGTTTCGTCAATGCCGAGGGTTTTGCTCTTTTCGGCAAATTCGGCGTTGCGTTTGGCAACAAATTCTTTGGCGCGGTTTTGCAGTTCGGTGGCGATGTCTTCGTCAAAACCTTCGATTTCGGAAAGTTCGGAAAGCGGAACCAGAGCCACTTCGTCGATGCTTGAGAACCCTTCCGCAATCAGCAGGTGGGCGATCATTTCATCAACGTCAAGGGCTTCCATAAACCGCTGGGAGCGGACTTTGTTTTCGTTGGAGCGACGTTCGGCTTCCTGTTCTTCGGTCAAAACGTCAATGTCGCAGTTCAAAAGCTGGGAGGCCAGTTTTACATTCTGGCCGCGGCGGCCGATGGCTATCGAAAACTGTTCCTTGGGTACAACGGCCTCAATGCGGTTGTTTTCTTCATCCAAGACTACTTTGGTAACTTCTGCCGGTGCCAAGGCGCTGACAATGTACTGTGCACGGTCTTCGGAATAGGGAATGATGTCGATTTTTTCGCCCTGGAGTTCGGTAACTACCGCCTGTACGCGGATACCACGCAGACCGACACAGGCGCCAACCGGATCAATGGTAACGTCTTCGGCTTTTACTGCTAGTTTGGCTTTAGAGCCGGGATCGCGAGCAACGCCCATGATTTTGACAATGCCATCATAAATTTCCGGCACTTCCTGAGTGAAGAGGGCAGCCAGAAATTCCGGACAGGTGCGGGAAAGGAAAATCTGTGGGCCTTTGGTTTCGCGGCGGACGTCGAGCACATAGGCGCGGATGCGGTCGCCGTTTTTGAATTTTTCCCGTGGAATAATTTCATCGCGGCGCAGTACGGCTTCCGTTTTGCCGATGTCAAGTACGACGTTGCCAAACTCAATCCGTTTGACGGTGCCGTTGACAATGGTGCCCAGTTTTTCCTTGTATTCTTCGTACTGGCGGTTGCGTTCGGCATCGCGTACTTTTTGTACGATGACCTGTTTTGCGGTCTGGGCGGCAACACGGCCAAAGTCAATCGGTGGCAGAACGTCGATGATGAAATCGCCGGCAACGGCGCCTTTCTTGTAGGCTTGTGCTTCTTCTACTGTCAACTGGGTTACTTCATTTTCGACTTTGTCGACAACTTCGCGGTAGCGCTCCAGCGAGATGGCTCCGGTTTTGCGGTCGATTTGGGCGCGGATGTCGTGTTCAAAGCCGTAGCGGGAACGGGCGGCTTTTTGAATGGCGATTTCCATGGCGATAAAAACATCTTCTTTGTCGATGTTTTTTTCGCGGGCTACGGTGTCGGCAACCAGAACAATTTCTGGTCTCGGCATGTTTTCGATGTTTGGCATTTTTTTCCTCGTTAAATATTTTTAGTTTGTGTGTTATTCTTCAATTTCTTCTTCGCCGGCTTCGGCTGTGGTGGCCAGTAGTTCGTCGGTTAAGAGCAGTTTGGCTTTAGCAACGGTATTAAAAGGAATCGAATATTCTTTTTCGTTCATTGCAAAAAAGATGTTTTCATTTTCATCCACGTGGAGAATCCGCCCCTTGAAACGTTTACGTTTTTCTATTTCTGTATCTGTTTCTATTTTGGCTTCGAAACCGGCAAAACGGATAAAGTTTTCAAGTTTTGTCAGCGGGCGGTCGAGCCCGGGCGAGCTGATTTCTAGGTTGTAGTGACTGTCAATCGGATCCTGTTTATCCAAAAGGGCAGAAATTGTCCGGCTGACCACGGCGCAGTCGTCAACGGTGATATTTTCGCGGTCTTTGCGCTCAATCATTATCTGCAGTGTAGGGTTAATGTTGCCGATGGTGATGATGCGTACCGTGTCATAGCCCATTTTTTCGATAACCGGTTCCAGCATTTTCTGAAGCGGATGTTGTTTTTGCATAAAGACTCCTTGTTTCTAACAAAAAAGCGGGGCTTTCGGCCCCACTTTCAATTTAATTTTATGAAAGGATGTTCCTTATATAACACAAATTTGAAAAAAAGAAAGCATTTTTTTGTGGACGGGGATTTTTTAGCTTTCCGTTGTCGATAACCGCTTAAAAAAACGTTGATTTCAGAAACAAGTTGTTATACCCTGCGCTCAAATCAGATTTTGTTTTACTTTGTTTGGGAGAACGCATCAATGCAAAAATATATTACTACCCCGATTTATTACCTGAATGGGTTGCCGCATATAGGGCATGCCTATACTTCCATTCTGGGTGACGTAATGAAGAAATTTGAGCAGATGCGGGGCAATGACGTTTATTATACCACCGGCACGGATGAACATGGGCAGAAAAATCAGCATAGCATTGAGCAAAGCGGTCTTTCGGCAGATGAATTTCTGGCCCGGCAGAGTGATAACTTCCGCAATTTGTTTATCGAGCTCGGTATCGACTTTGATTATTTTGTCCGCACTTCGCGGCCGGAACATAAAAAAATCGTACAGGAAATTTTGCAGACGATTTATGATAAAGGGCTGATTATTAAGAAGTCTTATGAAGGACTTTATTGCGAGGGTTGCGAGCAGTTCAAGAAAAAGGCCGACCTTGATGAAAACGGCTGCTGTCCGGATCATAAGGTGGCGCCAAAAGCTATCAGTGAAGAAAATTATTTCTTCCGTCTGGAGCCGTATCGTCAATGGCTGATCGACTACATAAAAACACATCATGACTGGATTCAGCCGGCCAAATATGCCAACGAGGTTCTCGGTATGCTCAAAGAACCGCTTGAGGATTTGTGCATATCCCGTCCGAAGTCGCGGGTGTGGCTGGGGGTTGAGTTGCCGTTTGACTATGATTATGTTACTTATATCTGGTTTGATGCACTGGTCAATTATATATCTTCCCTGAATTACGGGCATAATCCCGATTTTGAATCCGTTTGGGCCAACTCAAATCATCTTCTTGCCAAAGATATCCTGAAACCGCATTGCATTTACTGGCCGATTATGCTGCATGCG
>CAYXBH010000040.1:0-10055 GCA_964463185.1 uncultured Azospirillum sp.
TGTCGGATACCGGAGCAAAGTTCTGATCGGAAATCACGCCGACACTTTGCTGTTCGGGTGAAATGACCAGAAGTTCCTCAATGCTGACAGCATCTTCTTCGCTCATACTAGGGATAATTGCCGGACTTTCCTCAATCTCTCCGTCTTCATTTAAAACCCTAGCATCGGAGCTGATTTCCGTTTCATCGGTATTTTCTTTTATGACGATGTTGTTTCTGATTTCTCTCGGGAGGGCTTCTTCCGTTATATTAAGCAGGGAATGAGGCATATTCTCCTCTGCCGGTGGCAAAGAAATATCCCCGGCCGGTTCTTTTTTTTCATTTTCAGCCTCCTTAAACGGGATAATTTCTTTTTGGGCGACACTTTCTATTCCGGCTTCGCGGATTGCTACTGGCAGCAGGTCAATCGGCTCTCCGCTCAAATTGCTTTCACTGAAATCACTCTCATTGTCATCGACGGGTGTTCTTTTTTCTGTTCTTTTTATCGGTAGGGCGTCGCGGGCAACCAGTTCTTCGGAGGAAAGCATCTGTGTGCCGGCCAGGTCTGTGTAAATACACTTCAACAGCCAGACATCGTATACCGGATGTTCAATGGCGTTTAACGCCGGGGTCGACGACAACATCCAACCTTTGAAGATATTAAATTTTTCCCCTTCATTTGAAGTATCGGCAACATCGACGAAAGCGAAGTTTTCCGGTGTTTCTTCCGGTGATCGCGTACGACAGTCGCGAACCACGATCGAAAAGCTTCCAAACTGCGTTTCCGTATTGACTGGTACGTTGATAACGCTAACCCGTCCGGTAATTTTATCCATTGCCTGCATCTGTGCCGTATTGGTCTGTATTTCGGCAGCCTGTGCGCCGGAACCGATTCCTGCAACCAACAGCGCCGGCAGCAAAATTGCATTTTTTCTATTCATTTCCAGTCACCATAAAAATAACTTCCCCGACCAGGTCTTCCAGCGTTTTGAAGTCTTTTGTGTTGCTGATTTCGTCGCCGTCTTTAAGCATTTCTCTGGATTTGCCCGGCTCAATTTTGACAAACTTACTGCCCATCAGTCCGTTGCTGGCGATAACGGCGAAACTGTCTTTGGGCAGTTGAATATCGGGAGCAATGCTGAGCCTAACTTCGGCATTATAATTTTCATTATCCAGTTTCTGGTCGATGACCGTACCTACTTTGATGCCGTTAATCATAACGTCGGAGCCGATTGTCAGTCCGCCGACCTTCAGAAATTTTGCGCTCAACTCATAACCTTTAACCACTTGCAGATCAGAAACCCTATACGCAAAAAACAGGAAAAAAGCTGCAACCAGCAGAACGACTATCCCCATAATTGTTTCAACCGGACGTTTTTTCATTTGTTTTCTCCTTTTCCTTTTTCGGCCTGTCTTTGTGCTTTGCCCATGTCAATAATTCTTTGTACCAGTTCCTCTATCACCATAGCATCCTGTGTATAGCTGAACTCACCGCTTTCTAGGATATAATCTTCCGATCCGCCGGGTGAAATTTCGATATATTTTGAACCGAGGATACCGTTGCTGACAATAGCGGCGCTACTGTCGTCCGGAATTCTAAGACCGTCTTTGATTTCAAGCGTCAAAATGGCGTTAAAATGCTCGTCCAGCTTGGCGTTGACGACTTTTCCGACAGAAATTCCTGCCAGTCGCACGTTGTCCCCGATCTGCAATCCGTCTGTCCGCCCGAAGCGGGCATATACCGGATAATAACTGCCACTTTCCTGATGCTCAACAGTTTTCCGCCCTGACACGTAAAACAGGGTCAGAACAATCAGCAGCAGGATAACATACAGCCCGGTTTTGAGGGCGTTTTGTTCTTCGCGCGAATATTCATTGCTCACTTTTTCTGCTCCGTTATTTTTCTGATGAAATTAAACTATCCCAATTTTAACGGTTTGTCATCAAAGATTTTACAAAAAAAGGACGCTTTGTGGAAATAAGAATTAAATAAAGTGAAATTTAAAAGAAAGTAGGATAAAGTAAAAACAAATAATCGTTAAAATGGATAAAAGATGATAGAAGTTAACGGACTGGTTAAAACTTTCAGCCGTTGGCAGGTATTGAAAAATATTACTTTTTCGGCCCGTCCTGGTGAACTGATAACGCTGCTCGGCCCAAACGGCGCCGGTAAGACGACGTTACTCAGAATCCTTTGTGGATATATGGCGCCCGACGAGGGGAACGTAACCGTCGACGGACAGACGTACGGTTCAAATCGGCTGGAAATTTTGCGTCACATCGGATATATGCCGGAAAATACGCCGCTTTATCCGGAAATGACGGTTGGAGAATACCTGCGTTTTATCGGCAATGTTTTTAAAATGTGGCCGGAAGATTTTTCGGAATCATTCGGGCAGATGGCGGAAGGGCTAGGGATAAAAGATGTTCTCGGGCAGAAAATACAAACTTTATCCAAGGGATACAGACGCCGGGTGGGAATTGCATCGGTTCTGCTCCACCGTCCCCGGTTGGCGGTTTTGGACGAACCGACCGAAGGGCTGGATCCAAATCAGAAAATAGAAGTCCGTCATTTTTTGCGCCGGTATGCTGAAAATAATCTGGTTTTGATTTCCACCCATCTGTTGGAAGAGGCGGAAGCACTTTCTTCCCGGGTTTTGCTTTTATCCGGCGGTCGGCTGAAGTTGGATGCGCCGGTTGACGATCTGCGCAAACATTCCACCGACGGTACGCTGGCTGATGCATTTTACCGGCTGACCGGGAAAACGGGAGAAGAGTAAATGTGGATGGTACTTTATAAAAAAGAACTGGGAGCTTTCTTTTGCGGCTATACGGCTTATTTTGTTTTTACCGTATATTTGCTGTTGTCGATGGTGTGCGCTTGTTTTGACGGTTTGTATTTTGTAACCGATAATCCGTCCATGCGGTCATATTTTGCTTGTCAGCCGGCAGTATTGTCTACGGTTATGCCTGTTATTGCTATGCGTTTGTGGGCGGAAGAAGCCAAAACCGGTACCGAGGAAATTCTGCTGACTTTGCCGGTCGGAAACTTTGCACTGGTCAGCGCCAAGATTGCCGCCGGCTGGACTGTCGGAACCCTGATGCTGATGCTGTCCCTTCCTCTTGCCATGTCGACCATGCTTGTAGTTACCACGGATCCGCTGAACATCGCTTCGGCTTACGGAGGTGTGTGGCTGACCGTTATGGTGCTGACGGTGCTGAGCGGGGGTGTTTCCGCCCTGACGGCACTGCCGTTTGCGGCTTATCTGATTAGTCTGGTTTTGGGACTGCTTTTGATGAATATAAATTTTTCTCCATTGTTGCGGCCGCTGATGGAAAAACTGCCCGATGCGCCCTTCGGGCTTTCCGGTGCGCTTGATTTTTCTGTGCGCTATATGGCTTTTATGGACGGTCATTTCGGCCCCTCCGACATTTTTTATTTTCTTTCTTTGGGCGGTGTACTGCTGGTTTTAAATTGGATGGTTGTTAGTAACAAGAGGAACGGAATATGAAAAAGTTTTCAGAAATTTTCACCAGTGCTGTTCTGTTGTTCCTGCTGTTTGCCATGGCCAATCTGTTGTTTTTCTGGGTGTTTGGTGATGTGATGTTTGATGCCACCTCCCGCCGGCGTTATACCCTTTCCCGTTTTTCAGAAGAAGCCGCTACCGGGCTAAAACAACCTCTAACCATGATTTTTTATGTGTCAGACGATATCGCTGACCGGAGCCTTGCCGCCTATGCCGCACAAACGGCGGTTGTCCTGTCCCGTTACCAACAGATCGCTCCGAATAAAATCAATTTGGAAATTAGGCGGGTCGCGTCCGGCTCGGTGGCGGAAAAACAGGCGCTTGACGATGGTATCCGCCCTTACGAAAACGAGAACGGCGCAGTTTATCTGGGGATAAAATTCCTTGCTGATGATGGTGGAAAATGGACAATTCCCTTTTTGGAACCTGCCCGGCACCGGGAGTTGGAAAGAGATATAACCCGCCTGTTACAGAATGCGGAAAACAGGCAGAAAATCAAAGTCGGGCTGATTTCCTACCGACTTCCCCTTTTGACCCGGCAGGGTAAGCCCTCTCTTGTGGCTCTGACCTCCCTACTTGGCGAATATTATGATTTGTACAAAATATCGCCCGATCAGATGTGGATACCTCGAGATATAGATGTTCTTCTGGTCTTGAATCCCGACCGTCTTTCCGATATTTTTGCTTATGCGCTTGATCAATATGTTATGCGCGGCGGCAAAGTTATTTTTGCTGTTGATCCCTATTCGGAAATTCAGCATGCGAACCAAGGGTATCCGCCCCGGGTTACTTCTTTTATGGAAAAATTCCTGCAAGAATGGGGGATTGTTTATGCTTATGACAAAATAGCCGGGGATGCGGCCGGGGCAGAAAAAATAGAGGCCTTAAACGGACGTCTTCAGTCTTACCCACTATGGTTCTGGGCCGACGGCAGCGAGAGCGAAAATCTGCATTTTCGTTCGCCCGGCAGCCTAGACGTTGCGCCCGGCAGCAACCTGACATATACGATGCTGGCAGCCACCTCGGAGCAGGGCGGATATATTCCGGTGGAAAAAGTGCGCTATACGCCCAAATCGCAGATCGTTCTGGACTATGTGCAGGATAACCAAAAAAGAAATTTGGCGCTGCTGGCAAAAGGAGAGTTCCGTTCCCATTACCGCGGAGGTCTGACAGATGCGGCGTTGTCCAATGCTAAAACACCGCCTTATATTCCTTATTCCGTCAAAGAAGCCATGGTAGCAGTGGTTGCCGACAGCGATATATTTGCCGATTCGTCATGGGTGGCGTCTTTTGATGCCGGCAACCCAGTTTACGGAACGGTTCCTTATGCCGGCAACGCCACGTTTTTAACCGGATTGATTAACCGGCTGGCCGGCCACAACAGCTTGCCACCTGCAGCCGGAGCCGGAAACGGCGGTTCTAACATTGCGGAAAATATATATAAAAAAGTATTTTCTTTTTATGAGACGGAAAGGGAACGGGCGGAGGCAGAAGAGGCGGCGGCCTCGCTTAACCTGCGCCGTTTGCAGCGAAAAGGCGGAGATGTTGAAGACATTGCCTACCGTAAAGAATTGCAACAGATGGAAGACAGCTATCAGAACAGCAGGAAAAAGCTGGAAAGAGTTAACCGTCTGATCGGCAGCGAAGCTGACCGCAGACTGCTACATTTTATCATCATGAATACGATGGTTTATCCTTTTGTCATACTGTTTCTGCTGGCGATACCGATCTGGCTGCGGCGGCGGATAAAAAGCAAACAGGGAGAAAACAAATGAAAAAAGTTATTGTTGGTCTGATACTCTTATTACTGCTGACAACTGCCGCTTTTTTTCTGGTTGTTGAAAAAATGCCGTATTTTAAAGCGGAAAAATATCTGGCGGGCGATTCCATATGTGCCGACGCACCTCTTCTGAGCAGGATCAGTTTTTGGCGGGGCGGCAAAAAAATGGTGTTGCGAAAAACGGAGGGCAGTTGGCTGGCCAACGGCTATTATGCAGCCAACGCCCGGATTGAGGAGTATCTGGACGATTTGCGGATGGCGGTTATTTTAAATAAAGAGCCCCCACTACCGGAGCAGGAAGTTGTATTAAATCTGAAATTTGCTTCCGGACGAACCGGCGAAATCAAAGTTGCGCCGGCCGAAAAAAGAAATCTCGGAATCGTAACGATGGAAGGCAAAAGTTATCTGGTCAGCAAAAATCTGTTGCCGCCCGCCGACTTTTCCGAATATTACCAGCAACCCCTGTTGCCACTTGAGGGCAGAGAAATCGAACAGATTATAGGATTTTCAGGAGACAAGACTACCTTGACCGGGTTGCGTTATGAAGGAGCTTTGCCCACTCTGCCGGAAGAGGCCGCTGTTGCCGAACATCGAAATTTTGTGATTATTACCGCCGACGGCATCAAAATACTTTGCGGTCTTTATAAACATCGGAACCGTTTTTTTATGACCGTTTTTCTGAAAACAACGATTATGCCGACGATGGAAGCCAGAGATTTTGTGAATAAAAACAACCCCCGTTATAACGGCTGGTTTTTTGTGCTCACCAGCCAGGACGGGAAACGTTTGTTTGAAGACCAGGCGCCAAACTAATCCAAATCAGCGTCATAGTCGTAGGACATCTGGAGCAGGCGGTTATAATATTCCTGCGTCAGTTTCAACATACAGTCGTTGCGCAAATAAGCCTGCGAGCTGCTGTAAATCTGCATGGTAACGGCATAAAACGAGCAAAAGCGGCTGCGATATCCGTTGAACTGATCCTGCATATCTTTGATGTTGCCACGGAACATCCCGTTGCCGTTGTTCCATTTTACAATTCTGTCTACCGGCAGAAAAGTCCTTTGATAAAGGGTTGCGATGGCGCGATCCAGACGTTTGACTTCTTCCGACATACAAAGAGCCGTTTCATCGTCGGTAAATTCCGTCGCCGCCTGCAGACATCTTTCATAATCGCTGACGCTTTCATCGGTCTGCGCTTCCGCCGCCGATGCATTAAAGGAAAACAAGACAAAGGCCATAGCCAAGCATAGCTTATAAATCATAATTTTGTCTCCGTGATATTTAAAATATACTCTTATTGTAAAAGAAGGAACTTAAAAGTCAATTAAAGTTTCAGCCGTGTAGTCGGTAATTTTTTAAGGGCAGACAGTTGCGAATATACATATAAAGTAATCAAGTATATATATGTATAAAGAGGGCGCAATGCTAAGAAAAAAATAGGATCCCCTTTGGTATTTTGCCGAGGAGCGGTTTGAATATGGTGGTGTTTGGTATCGGGTTTTTGCTTTTGCCGATTATATAGGCAGTCTTTCCGATGATGGGCTTAAAAAGATTTTACCCGGAAAAAATATTCGCCGTTCGACGCATAGTAGAAGTGGAAACCGAAAAATGGCTGAAAAAGCCTGCCAAAACAATGACGATACTTTAACCGCTGATCTGTGCCAAAAACTCTTCTTCACTTATCGTACGGATTCCAAGATCAAGAGCCGTTTTGGCTTTTGAGCCGGCGGCCGTACCGAGGACGACAAAATCGGTGTTTTTGGAAACCGAGCCAGCTACCTTTGCTCCAGCAGCCTGTGCCTTAGCTTTGGCTTCCGAGCGCGTCAGATGTTTCAGCGTACCGGTAAAGACAACCGTTTTACCACTTAAGGGGTTGCTGGTGTTGATTTGTTCGGCAAAATCTTCCACCGTTATTTCTCGTAGCAGTTTGTGCACAGTATCGATATTGTGTTTTTCTTTGAAAAATTCGACAATATCATGCGCCATCGATTCGCCGATACCATCAACAGACATTAGTTTTTCCGTTTCGCCCACGGTCATTTCTTCTTCAAAATGCCACCAGTTTTCAAAATTCTGCGCAATCAGGCGGGAAGTTGCGGTGCCGACCTGACGGATGCCGAGGGCATAGATAAAACGGGCTAGGGAAATGTGCCGGCGTTTGTTGATAGCTGCAAACAAATTTTCGACCGATTTTTTGCCCCAGCCGTCACGCGCCTCAAGCCTTAATCCCGGTTCCTGCGAAAACAGGTCATCACCTTGGGCTGCATTGCGATTTTCCAGCGTAAAAATATCTACCGGGTTGACGATAATTTTTTCTTTGTAAAAAATTTCAATTATTTTTCCACCCAATCCCTCAATATCGAAAGCGTCGCGGGAAACAAAATGTTTCAGTCGCTCGATGGCCTGCGCAGGACAGGTGAGGCCGCCGGTGCAGCGTCGGACGGCTTCGTCTTCTTTGCGAATGGCGTGTGCACCGCATTCAGGGCAAAAATGCGGAAATTCAAATACTGCGGAATTGGCCGGACGTTTGTCCGGCAAAACGGAAACCACCTGCGGAATCACATCTCCTGCCCGCTGAACGACCACCGTATCGCCGATGCAAATGTCTTTGCGGCGGATTTCGTCTTCATTGTGCAGAGTCGCATGTGAGATAATAACCCCGCCGACATTGACCGGTTCCAGATCGGCCACCGGAGTCAATGCCCCGGTGCGTCCTACCTGAATACGAATATTGCGGATTTTTGTCAGCGCCTGTTCAGCGGGAAATTTATGCGCGACCGCCCAACGCGGCGTCCGGGTCAGAAAACCGAGTCTTTCCTGCAGGACTATATCATTGACTTTATACACGACGCCGTCGATGTCATAAGTTAGAGAAGAGCGTACTTCCATCAGATCCGCAAAAAAACTTTCAATTTCCGCAACATTTTGGCACAAGCGGTTGTTTGGGTTGGTGGGAAACCCCCATTCCTTAAGGCAGCGGAAAAAATCTTCCTGCGATTGCCAGATTCGCTCGGAAACCTCTCCCCAGGTATAGGCAAACAGGCTCAAATTCCGTTCGCGGGTAATTTCCGGATCAAGCTGACGGAGCGAACCGGCAGCGGCGTTGCGCGGATTGGCAAAAGTTTTTTTGCCTTCGCTTTCATATTTGGCATTAAGGGCGAAAAAATCGGCCTTGGACATATAAACCTCGCCGCGCACTTCCAGCACTTTGGGCGCATCTTCAATCTTTTGAGGGAGTTGGGAAATAGTTTTCAGGTTAGCAGTAATGTCTTCTCCCTCCCGACCATCGCCGCGGGTCGCACCCTGTATGAATAGACCGTTTTCGTAGCGAGCGGTAAACGAAAGTCCATCGATTTTAGGTTCGCACATAAAAGCAATGTCCGCTTCCGTGTTCAAAAAACGTTTGATCCCGGCAATAAAATCTTCGATCTCCTCAATCGAAAATACATCGGTCAGCGAAAGCATCGGAAAACGGTGTGCCACTTTGCCGAAAGCACTTTGCGGTGGTGCACCGATTCTCTTGGACGGACTGTCGTCGCGGATCAGTTCGGGAAAACGTTTTTCTATTTCCGTGTTCAGGCGTTTGAGGGAGTCATATTCGGCGTCGCTTAAATAAGGAGCATCGTCTTGATAATAAGCGATATCCGATTTTGTCATTTCCTCGGCGATTCGCTCCAGCTCTGCTGCGGCTTGTTCTTTGTTCAGTTTTTCAACTTCAATCATAATTTTGCTCTCATAACATCACATTTGCCCTTAATATACTTTTATTGCTTTCCCTTTTCCATAAAAAACATCTGTTATCCGCCCAAATATCTTTTATCTCTTGCTAGAAAGCACAAGCTGTCAGATAATTAAACACATAAACAAACTACATATAAATTATTAACTAAAAACAAACAACATGAAGACGTATAATGCATTAAAGCTGAATGCTATCTCAGAAGAGGAATTCAGGAAAAGCAGTGGTGTGAGTTACAAAAAAGCAACGACCGAGATAGGAGTTTGTTCGTTGACATCGGTACTTCTCAAAAACAAACAGGGAGTCGTTACGGATAAGGAACGCGTGTGGATGACTCCAGGTGGTGCATGGATGAAAACATCCGGATATACCGATATAGAGACAGTTAAAGGATCCTATGGGGCCGGTGATTCGCGAAGCTAAATTCAATCGCGTAAAAGCCATCTCTCTGGAAGAAGCGGTTAAGGCTATCGGTGCTTGTTATCTAGCCAAAGTTATTCTCTGTGATACAGATGGTAATATCATAGAAGACTCGCATGAAAATGTATGGCTCAGTCTTTCCGGCACTTATTGGGCGCGGCTTAGTGGCCATATTGACAAAAACGTCGGATTAACGCTTTAGAAAACAGGTCGGACATATCATTCCGGCCTGTTTTTGATAAATATCAATTTCTTTCTTAAAAAGAGCTTTCTGTGAAATATCTAATGCTGATACTGACTTTTTAATGCTCCTTACCAATAAAGCAACAGCCGAAATATATCAGACTGTACCCTCGTTTTAAATTTGTGTTTGTGTGCAGGGATGGATTGGAAAATAGTCGGAAAGTTGTTGGTTGATGAAAATGTGTATGTTGAATAAAACAACAGGAAATGGGTAAAAGTCCAGACAATTAGAGGTGATGGCTGTGTTGCCAAAAATATTTAATAAATAAAGTGTGGGAAGCAACCTGTCATCAGAAACATCAGACCTACCTGTATTTGTTCTGATAATAATTTGGGGAATTGCTGTCTGGATTATCCAGTATATATTT
>CAYXBH010000041.1:0-2886 GCA_964463185.1 uncultured Azospirillum sp.
ATACTGATAAAAATCTTTCATATGTTCGCCGGTTGATGCCGACACCATAAAAGTTTCAGTAAAGTTCCCACAAGCATTGAGTTCGGCGGCAAGCGGCAACAACTTTTCTTTGACCACCAGATCAATTTTGTTCAACAGCAACAAAGCCGCCCGGTTTTGTCTGTTCAGTTCGTTTACAATTGCCCTGGTTTCCCCGTCAAAACCGCGTTTAGCATCAACCACCAGCACCAGAATATCACCATCGGCCGCGCCGCTCCAGGCAGAAGCCACCATCGAACGGTCAAAACGTCGTTTGGGTTTGAAAATACCCGGCGTATCCAAAAAAATGATCTGGGTATTGTCATAAATTCCGATTCCCTTGATCAAAGTCCGCGTTGTCTGCGCCTTGGGAGAAACAATCGAAACCTTAGATCCTGCAAAATCGTTGGTGATTGTCGACTTTCCTGCATTGGGCGCACCAATCAGGCTGACAAAGCCACAACGCGTCGGTTTATTGCTTGCTTCCATATTTCACTCCCAAAATCTGCAGCATTTTTCCTGCCGCGTTCTGTTCAGCCATTTTCTTATTGCGGCCACTGCCCTGTTGCGGCTCCCAACCGTCGATCTCCACCTGCATATGAAAAACCGGATTATGCTCCACCCCTTCGCGCCCTGTTTCCACATAGCGCGGCGCCGACAGATTCTTTTCGTGCGCAACTTCCTGCAACATGGTTTTAGCATCTTTCGGTGGTCGCGTATGGGTATCCAAAAGCGGGCGCCAATATTTCTGCACAAAGCTGATGGCCACCTGGCAGCCACCATCCAGATACATGGCGCCAATAACTGCCTCGCAGACATCGCAAAGAACATTATCGTTATGAGAAATATCAACGCTTTCCGCCATGATATAATGGTTAAGTCCCAGTTTCAAAGCCATCTCAGCTACCGTTTCCTTGCACACCAACGCCATAAAACGCTGGGAAAGGCTACCCTCTGGTTCTTCGGCAAAAACGGTATAAACCAACTCTGCAACCGATACGCCAAGCACACGGTCCCCCAAAAACTCCAGCCGTTCATAATTTTCGGAAAGCCTGCCAGTTTTGCTGGTATGCGTCAGCGCCTGATGCAGCAGATGACGGTTCTTAAAATTATACTCCAAAACTTTTTCCAACGCCTTCATTTTCAGCTCCCTGTCTGCCTTTTAAAAAATATGGTTAGTTAATTTTGGAAAACAGACGACTCCACCTGATTTTCTTTGCCCAGGTCCAGGGCTTATACCATACCCCCTTGTTGGAATCATAAGAAAAGAACAGAAAGCGCGCTTTGCCAACCAAATTTTCCGCCGGCACAAAACCAACACTAACCCGGCTGTCGTCGGAGCAGTCGCGGTTATCGCCCATCACGAAATAGTTGCCCTCGGGCACTGTGATTTCTTCAAAATTGTCTTCCCTTTCCTCATCGGAAATTTCCAAAATAGTATGTTTTACCCCATTTGGTAGCGTTTCCACATACTGATGATAACGATCCGCATCACCGAACGGATTGCGCAACACAAAATCTTCTTCTTCTTCGCGCGGCAGCATTTTGCCGTTGATAAACAAGCGCCCGCCTTCCAGTTTTATCTTATCGCCAGGCATACCAACAATGCGTTTGATAAAATCGGTCCGGTTGTCTTTGGGAAATTTGAAAACAACCACATCGCCCTGCTTGGGTTCATCACTCCAGATTCTTCCCTCAAACGGCAGAAAACTGAACGGAAAAGAATGGCGTGAATAACCATAGGTGTATTTTGACACAAACAGAAAGTCGCCAACATAAAGATTCGGATACATGGAACCAGAAGGAATTCTAAACGGCTCAAACAGAAAACTCCTGATCAACATGGCAATAATCACCGCATAGATGATCGTCTTAATTGTGTCCGACATACTCTCTCTTTTTTCCATTTTGCCTTTCTCCTGCACTTTGTTCTGCCATATTGAAATTATTTTTTGTTGCATCAGTCCCCAACGCCACTTTCGATAATCACCATCGCCTGCGCCAGCGAAAAATCATCGCTCAGACTGACCCAGAGTTTTGGATCAGGTGTCAAACACCGCAACAGCTCCAGAGCCCGCCCCGAAACCTCCAGCAATGGCCGACCGTTTGCCTGATGAACAATCTCCACCTCCGTCCATGCAATGCCACCGGCAAAACCGGAACCAAGAGCCTTGACAAAACTCTCCTTTGCAGCAAAACGCTTGGCCAGCGAGGCCACAAACCTTGCCTTGTCATTGACCAGTTTTTCCAGTTCCTGTTGTTCCCTGCTACCGAAACAACGACCGACAAAACGGTGGCCAAAACGGGCATAAATTTCTTCTATCCGCTTGATACTGCATATATCACTGCCCAGACCGACTATCATTTTCCGCCATTTCCTCCACCTGTTCCATCATATTTATGCTGAACGGGCTACATAACTGACCACCTTGGAAGATTTCAGATCCGCAATCACCGAACTAAGATGGTCCAGATTTTTAACTTCCACATCAACCATAATTTCAAAATAGCTGACCGTCCGGTAAACGATGTTCAGATTAGAGATATTGGCATCATTGCGCGCCATAATGTTAGAAATCTCGCCCAGACTGCCCGGTTCGTTACTGAGCATCAGTTTCAGCCGTCCGGTATGATTTTGGTTTTCGGCTCCTTCTCCCCAGGCTATATCAAGCCATCGCTCCGGTTCATCTACAAAACGTTCCAGCGCCTTGCAATCCGCACGATGCACCGCCACCCCTTTGCCAGTGGTAACAATACCGACAATCCTGTCACCCGGTAACGGGTGGCAACAGCCGGCAAAATGCATAGCCATACCCGGAATCAGTCCTTCTATTTTCAAGGGCTCCGTGTTTTTCTTTTTCTTTTGAA
>CAYXBH010000041.1:2896-10026 GCA_964463185.1 uncultured Azospirillum sp.
ATGGCTTTGACCACTTTTTCGAGTTTGGACTGCTTATAGGCCGGATAAACAGCCTTCATCACATCCCAGCCACTGACCAGTCCTTCGCCGACTTTGGCGTAAATATCATTGATCGATTCGGCCTCAAAGTTGGGCATCACGCCTAACAGCCCTTTTTCCGAAAACTCCAGCCCTTCGTTTTTAAACATTTTTTCCAGAATTTCCTGACCGAGCACGATAAACTGGTCACGTTTGGAAGAACGCACATAGCGACGGATAGCGGCTTTGGCTTTGCCGGTAACCACAAAACGCTCCCACTCCGTCGACGGATGTTGTGCTTTCGAGGTCAGAATTTCCACCTGATCACCATTTTGCAATACGGTTCTCAACGGGCGTATTTCACCGTTGATTTTTGCCCCCACACAGGTATCACCGACCGACGAATGTACGGCATAGGCAAAATCAACCGGCGTCGAATTGACCGGCAACCCGATCAGATCCCCTTTCGGCGTAAAACAAAAGACCTGATCGTTATACATCTCCAGTTTGGTATTTTCCAGAAATTCCTCCGGATTGGAGGCTCTTTCCAGAATTTCAAGCAGTTCGCGTATCCAGCGGAAATTTTTGCCTTCGGCCTTCTGTCCCTGCTTATATGCCCAATGAGCAGCAATCCCCTTTTCCGCAATCTCATGCATTTCATGCGTTCTGATCTGCACTTCGATGCGGGTATTTCCCGGCCCAATAACGCCGGTATGGATCGACTGGTAGCCGTTTGGTTTGGGGGTGGAGATATAGTCTTTAAACCGGCGCGGAATCATGTGATATTTGCTGTGAATAATGCCCAGCGCCTGATAGCAGGTGGCAATATCGTCAACGCAGATACGAAAAGCCATAATATCGGAAAGCTGCTCAAACGAAGCATTTTTCTGCTGCATTTTACGCCATATGGAATAAGGCGTTTTTTCCCGCCCCGTAACCAGGCATTTCATCCCGTTTTCTTCCATATCCTTTTTCAGGGTTTCAATAATTTTAGGCACCAGATTGCTACCTTGCTCACGCAAAAAATTCAAACGGGCGATAATAGAATCATGAGCTTCTTTGTACAGTTCGCAAAAGGCCAGCTCTTCCAGTTCGCTTTTAATCTCCTGCATACCTATGCGTTCAGCCAGCGGCGCATAAATATCCAAAGTTTCCCGCGCAATCCGCGTCCGTTTTTCCGGCGACAGAAAATGCAGTGTCCGCATATTGTGCAGACGATCGGCCAGTTTGATCAAAAGCACCCGGATGTCTTCCGACATCGCCAGCAGTAGTTTGCGGAAATTTTCCGCCTGTTTGGTATAAACCGACTTCTGCTCAATCATCGCCAGTTTGGTCAATCCGTCAACGAGCGAGGCCACCTGGTCACCGAACAGCTGACGCACCTCTTCCACCGTGGTATCGGTGTCCTCAACTGTATCATGAAGCAAACCGGCAATCACCGACGCACAGTCCAGTTTGAATTTGGTCAAAATACCGGCCACTTCGACCGGGTGGGAATAATACGGGTCGCCGGAAGCTCGGAGCTGCGCCCCGTGCTTTTTCATAGCAAAAACATACGCCCGGTTAAGCGCATCTTCATCAGCATCCGGATCGTAAGATTTTACCAGATCAACTAACTCATATTGTCGTAACATCGGCCCGCATTTTCCCCCGCTTATTCTTCGTCCAGATCGTCCGCCACTTCGTCCTCGAGATCTACCCCGTCGTCAAAACCGAGATCGTCTTCGGCATCAAGATCCAGATCACCATCGCCAGCATCATCTGCCTCAAGGTCAAGACCATCATCCTCCATGCCGTGAACCTGCATAGAATCAGACATTTCATTGTCCAGAAGAACACCGGAAAACTGTTCGTCCAGACCGGCCAGTTCTTTTTCCGCAGCCAGGATCTCTATTTCTTCTTCTTCTGGCTCTTCAACCTCGACATATTTCTGCAACCCCATAACCAGCGATTTTTGCAACTCCTCAATATTAACTTTTTCTTCCGCAATTTCGCGCAGAGCAACCACCGGATTTTTATCATTATCGCGGGAAAGCATGATCGGTGCACCAGCGGAAATATCTTTCGCCCGCTGAGTAGCCACCATCAGTAATTCATAACGGTTGGGAATTTTATCAATGCAGTCTTCTACTGTAACTCTTGCCATTTTTTTACCTTTGTCAATTAGTTAAAACGAATTTTGTTCAAAACTATAGACATTTTGCACCGCAAATGCAATAAAAATCTATTTTTAGCTTTTGTACATCATTGTTTTTACAAAATATTATTTTATATAAATCGATTGAAAGACGATTCGGTACCCAAGTTTTTCAAATGCACTCTTAACCAACCTCTGATTTTTCTTAACTTCCAAAACATCGTCAATCGGTGCTTTGTACATTTCAATAATTCCCTGCATAGTGGCGGCAATCGCCGGTGCTGTTTTTTCCGAATACTGGTTCAGACGATTGCCGTAAACATTCCGCTGATATGCCAAAAGAGTTATCAGCTCCGCCGAAGTCATCTTAAGCACCCTGTAGGCCTTGATTGTCTTGTCGCAGGTATAAGCCCACTCTTCCGGAGTAAACCCTTCATCGGCAACAATATTGGCAAACTCTTTTTCCATTCCCTGCATTTTGAGTTTTTGCACCAGCCGCTGACAGGGATGCACAAGGTCCTTCAGATTGGGAAGAATGGCTCCCGTCCCCTGCGAATTTTCCCAGGCATCCAGTAATGCGCCCGCCTCAATAACTTTTTCCTTGTTGTAAATATCGGCACTGTAATCAGACAAAGCCTCCAGACTACGGGCAACAGCCTGCACGTCTTTGCTGGTCAGCGGCGACGACGCATCGGGAGATATGGTACGCAGCCGGCTTTTTAACGGCTCTTTGGGTTTGGCACCGGGAGCATAGTCCTCGGGCGGTACCTTATCCATAATCGTCTTGATGAATGCCGTATTGTAATGGTTTGTCTGCGGCAATGTCCGCAACCTGACCTGTTCGCGGCTCAGATTGCTATCTTCCCATATCTCGGGCATCAGCACAAAATAGAGCGCCGGTGACATAAACTCCAGATTTTCAATATCCTCAAACATCGGCGCCACCCTTGGGGGAAACTGGTTTTTGGTTTCCTTAATCCCCGGCATATTCAGAATTTTTTCAGAAATTCCGGGCACCGTATGCAGATAAGGACCGATATAAGGATAAAACTCTTTCGGCATATTGGCCAGTTGCTCGAGCAAACTCTCTTCGCCCGGCCATTTCAAACGGGTCTGACGAGTACCGTAAGAACGAATTGTCTGAGCAAATTCTTTATCAAACACGGTGCCGATATTCCAGAAATAATCAAACTTGCGATCATAAACGGGTTTGGGTGCAAACATTTTACGCAATTCCTCAATCGGTGGAATTTCCGCATTCATGTCAATTTTAAAACGGTCGGCATAATCCGCTGGCGAAACAGCACCCGCTTCGCCACACCCAAAAAAGAACGACAGCATCGCTGCCAGAACAATCAGTTTCAACTTCATAATTTCCCCGTGTTGTTCCAAAACACATTTATCATATAATGTCTGATTTAATTAATAAAGAATTTCCTTTGAAGAAAATGCTAGACTCGGTACTAATATTGATTTAGTATAACTCCCATATTTAATTTTCACAAGGGAGATACGGTTATGGCTTGGACGGAAAAAATGGTCGAAGACCTCAAAATTATGTGGAAACAGGGATTAACGACCGGAGAAATCGGCAAACGTCTCGGCGTTTCCAAAAATTCCGTTGTCGGCAAGGTTCACCGTCTGCAGCTTGATGCCCGTCCTTCTCCGATCAAAAAGAAAGAAGGGAATGTTTCCGATTCTGCCGCGGCTGAAAAAAAAACGACAGTCAAAAACAAAGCCGAGAAAAAGAACCCGCCCAAAACAGAACCGACGCCGACGGTTGCTCCGGCTCCTCTGCCGGTAAAACCGGCCTCCTCCGTCGGCAACACTTCCGGAGAAGTCCGGCTGACCGATTTGGACAATCACACCTGCCGCTGGCCACTTGGCGATCCGAAAGACGAAAATTTCCACTTCTGCGGCAAAAAAGTAAAAATCGGACAAACTTACTGCGAAGAGCACGCTGCCCTGGCCTACGTCAAGCCCACTAAAAAATAAGCGCGCCCCGCTCCAGTGGGGCTTTCTCTCAGGCGTTATGAAAAAACGCTTACAAAAAGAACAAAACAGGGATATTACAGTTTTCGGCGGATAACTGCAAACGACGGTTTGCAATCAAAATCAAATTATCAGATAGTAATTACAATCAAACAACCAAACAGGAAAGTACTTGCAATATGGAAAAAGATAAAGCATTGGACGCGGCCCTGACCCAGATTGAGAGAACCTTTGGCAAAGGTTCCATCATGCGGCTCGGGCAAAACACCAACATCGACATCGAGGCCATCTCGACCGGTTCTCTCGGCACAGACATTGCCTTGGGAATCGGCGGTTTGCCCAAAGGCCGAATTATCGAAATATACGGTCCGGAAAGCTCCGGCAAAACCACTTTTGCCTTAAGCGTCGTTGCTCAGGCGCAGAAAAAAGGCGGCACCTGCGCCTTTATCGACGCGGAGCACGCACTCGATCCCTCCTATGCCAAAAAGATCGGGGTTGATATCGAAAACCTGCTAGTTTCCCAGCCCGATTCCGGGGAACAGGCACTGGAAATTGCCGACACTTTGGTTCGCTCTGGCGCAATCGACGTGATGGTTGTGGATTCGGTAGCAGCATTGGTTCCCAAAGCCGAGCTGGAAGGTGAAATGGGCGATTCTCACATGGGATTGCAGGCACGTCTGATGAGTCAGGCTCTGCGCAAACTGACCTCGACGGTTTCCCGTTCCAACACCCTCATCATATTCATCAACCAGATTCGTATGAAAATCGGCGTTATGTTCGGCAATCCGGAGACCACCACCGGCGGCAACGCCCTCAAGTTTTACGCCTCCGTCCGTCTGGACATCCGGCGCATTGGTTCCATCAAAGACAAAGACGAAGTCATCGGCAGCCAGACCAGGGTCAAAATCGTCAAAAACAAAGTAGCTCCTCCATTCAAAACCGTCGATTTTGACATCATGTACGGCGAAGGCATCTCCAAAACTGGCGAACTGATCGACCTCGGCGTCAAAGCCGGCCTGGTCGAAAAATCGGGCGCATGGTTTTCTTACAAGGGAGAAAAACTCGGCCAGGGGCGTGAAAACGCCAAACTCTTCCTGCGGGATCATCCGGAAATTGCTGACGAAATCGAAACCAAAATCCGCGCCGATGCCGGCCATCTGACTGTCGAAATGATGGGCGATGACGGAAACAATATGGAAAACGAAGACTAAACGTTCCGTCTTTCGGTTAAAATCCCCGCTCTCCAGCGGGGATTTTCCAACTGGTTTTTCTCTCTGACAACATCCGGCACACTTAAAAAAAATGACACAACCGCTTACTGTCCTGTTGACATTCTGATTTAAAGTTGTATTTTCCAGCGCGTTTTCTGTTGAATTTGATAAATAAAAAAGGAACAATCAATGCCAGCCGTGTGGAAAAATTTTCAAAAATATTACGGCACAAAATTCGCCCCCAAAATTTATGAAGTGCTAAAATCGGGGTACGACAAGGAAAAATTCCGCCGTGACTGCATCGCGGGCATGACAGTTGCCGTCATCTCGATTCCACTTGCCATGGCGCTAGCCATAGCCTCCGGCGTCACCCCCGCTCAGGGGCTTTGTACCGCGATTGTCGCCGGCTTTTTCATCGCCCTGCTCGGCGGCAGCCGCTACCAGATCGGCGGACCGACCGGCGCATTTGCGATTGTCATTTTCAACGTCATGCAAAATTACGGATACGACGGACTGGCCGCCACCATGCTAATTGCCGGCGGCATTCTGATCATCAACGGATACCTTCGGCTCGGCTCCTACATCAGATATATCCCCTACCCGGTTGTCGTCGGTTTTACCGCAGGCATCGGCCTTTCCCTGATCTCCACTCAGGTCAAAGACCTTTTAGGACTGAAAATAAAAGATCTCCCTGCCGAATTTCTGCCCAAATGGGAAAGCTATCTGACACATATTGACACTTACAGCACGGCCTCTGTCATCATTTCCCTTTTATCGCTTATGGCCATTGTTTACATGCAGATAAAAAAACCGAAGCTACCAGCCTACCTGGTCTGCGTCAGCGCCGCCACTTTGCTGGTTGCCATATTCGGCCTCAATATAGACACCATCGGCAGCAACTTCGGCGGAATGCCTCATTTCCTACCGATGCCGAAATTACCGGACATTTCCGTCAACTTACTGTTAAAGGTTTTGCCGAGCGGCCTCACCATTGCCTTTCTGGCAGGTGTGGAATCCCTCCTGAGCGCAACCGTCGTTGACGGCATGAGCGGCGACAATCACAATTCAAACGCCGAACTGATAGCCGAAGGCGTCGCCAACATTTCCTGCATGTTTTTTGCCGGCGTTCCCGCCACCGGCGCCATTGCCAGAACAGCCGCCAACTTTAAGGCCAACGCCTATTCTCCCGTATCCGGAATTATGCAGTCTGTTTTTATGCTGCTATTTATGCTATTGCTTGCCCCAGCGGCCAAATACATTCCGCTGGCTTGCCTGTCCGCAGTACTAGTTCTAATCGGCTGGAACATGTTGGGACTCGGAAAAATATATAAACTTCTGCGTGGACCGAGCGGCGACCGCTACACCCTGGTGGTTACCCTGTTGTTAACGGTTCTTATTGATCTGAACACAGCCATCAGCGTCGGCTTTATCATGGCCAGCATCATCTTTATGCACCGCATGAGCCGCGAAATCGAAATTGAAACCGACGAACAAGTCTTGGAAGAAGACGGCGGCGGTTGCGACCTGACTCAGGTTTTACACGAGCAGGGTGTTGTTTCGCTCCGTTTTTCAGGGCCACTCTTTTTCGGCGGCGCATCACAGATTTCCCATTTTCTCCAGAAAATGGGAAAAACCCCGAAAGTGCTGATCTTAAGAATGGGCTATGTCCCGGTTGTAGACGCCACCGGCGCCAACATCATCGTCGAATTTGTCAAAAAGATAAAAAAACATAACACCAAAATTATCTTTTCAAATGTCAAAAAACAACCGCG
>CAYXBH010000042.1:0-9477 GCA_964463185.1 uncultured Azospirillum sp.
TGTTGACGTTGACTTTCAACGTCAATGTTCTTTTCTTTCCTGTCCAAATATCCCAGTATCATCGGTTTTAATTCTCCATAAAGGACCGTTTATGAAGAACGATTTTTTTGTATTTATCGTGCAATTCTTTTAGAACTTTATTTGGTTTAATTGTTTATCTTTTAATATTTTGTTGATTTTTTTTGTATATATGTTACAGATGTTTAATCTAAACGGTCATCTAGATTATATAATTAATCTTTGATAAATGCCTATGTAGTTACAAAGGATTAGAAATAACGACTTATTTTTACATCGGGGTCAGCACAGACCTGCAAAATTGTGCCAATCGGCGTTTTGAGTTAGAAACATTTGCCCGTAAAAACAATATCAAGGCTGATGAAATTATTGAGTAAATAATCTCTTTCTGAAAACTATTATCACAAAGAAAGCTTTGGAAATTGTTCAGAAAATATCCGGATTTCGTAGAAACACGTTGGTTAAAAGATGAAAAGAGAAAAGTGTTTGATGTATAAGTGTGGTTTGGGCGGGAACAACTGCGACAAAAAAGTTTAAAATGAAAAAATTCTTGACATTTAAGTGTTAAGAGTTTATCAAGCAACCATAAGAAGGATGCTTGATAAAGTGTTGTTCTTGCCTGTCCAAGACCGTAGGTGGTCTGTTATGGTGGCACTTTCCCTTGTTGCCTGACCTTAATTTCCTACGCAGACGGAGTAATGAGATTTCTTAAATCGTTTTTTTCTCCTGGACAGATTAACCTTGCCGTTGCGGTTTTCCGCATGGGCAAAATTGTAAAATGCGACGTCTCGGATTTATGAGATGTTTTGTTGGAGATAGAAAAGTGAATCGTGACGAAAAAGCACAATTACTGAATGAACTCAAGCAGTTGTTTGAAGAGTCCGAAGTTGTGGTCATTTCTCATTATAAAGGATTGACCGTAGCTGAGGTTTCCGAATTGAGAAACAACATCCGCAAAGCCGGTGCCGGGTTCAAAGTAACTAAAAACCGCATCACTCGTCTGGCTCTGAAAGATACAAAATTCGCCGCTTTGGCAGACCAGTTTACCGGCCCGACTGCAATTGCTTTTGCAAATGATCCGGTTTCGGCCTGCAAGGTTTGTGTTGAATTTGCCAAAGGTAACGAAAAGTTGGTTATTGTCGGTGGCGCAATGGGAACCGGTGTTCTCTCCGTTGCTGAAATCAAACGTCTGGCCAGTATTCCGTCGGTTGAGGAACTGCGTGCCAAAATTATTGGCCTGCTGCAGGCTCCAGCCGCTCAGTTGGCCCGGGTTACCAAGGCATACTCGGAAAAGGATATGGCAGCCTAGGTTGCTGTTTGTTTGTGGTTTTTAACTAAAAAGATTTAATTTTATTTATGGAGAAAAAAAATGGCCGATTTAGCCAAATTAGTTGATGAACTGTCAGCCCTGACTGTTATGGAAGCTGCTGACCTTTCCAAAATGCTGGAAGAAAAATGGGGCGTTTCCGCTGCTGCTGCCGTTGCCGTTGCTGCCGGTGGTGCTGCTGCTCCCGCTGAAGAAGAAAAAGACGAATTCGAAGTTGTTCTGGTTGCTGCTGGTGACAACAAGATTAATGTCATTAAAGAAATCAGAGCTATTACCCAACTGGGGCTGAAAGAAGCCAAAGATCTGGTTGACGGCGCTCCGAAGACTATTAAAGAAAATGCTCCGAAAGCTGAAGCTGAAGAAATCAAGAAGAAACTTGAAGCGGCTGGTGCTAAGGTTGAATTGAAGTAATTTTACTTTGATTTTATAAAGACTCCCTTGTCGGAAGATGAGGGAGTTTTTTGTTTGTGGAAACTGCAAAGGCAGGAGGAAAAATCGGGAAATCGAGATAAAGTGGTCAGGGGAAAAAGTGACAATAACAGAGAGTTGAGGATGAAAATGTGAGTATAACAGCAGTGGTTGTGGTCGGAGGAGTTGGAGGAGGAAGTTGTTGGCAGGGGAGGACAATGCAAGAGATGGAAAAGACAATAAACAAAAATGGGAAAAGTGAGAGAAAAGCCGGAGATGGTGTTAATGAAAGAGTGTCTGTGTGAGGGTTGATGAAAAGCAGCAATGAATGCTGTCGGAGAAAATGAACAGAAAGGGAAAGTATCGGCCGGACGGAGAGGCTATTTGAGTCGAATGTTGCAAATATTTATAACTATTTTGGCGAGTGTGCTTGATTTTTCTTTCCTTTTTTTCTTATATTTAAAAACAAGGAGATAAAAATATGAATATTGAAAAGTTTACCACCCGTTCACAGGAGCTGATAAAAAATGCGGTTGATCTGGCGGTTGCCCGCCGGCATCAGTATGTAACCCCGCTTTATCTTTTGCAGGCGCTGCTTGATGCCAAAGACAGTACGATAGAAGGATTGGTTGAAAAGTCTGGTGGTGATCTGTCTTTGATACGGCGTGATACGGCAGTCGAGCTGGATAAAATTCCGGCAGTGTCGGGTGCCGGTGTGCAGACGGTGATGGCGCAGGACTTTAGTGCGGTGCTGTTGGAGGCGGAAAAAATTGCTGATAAGGCCAATGATAAATTTGTTACCGCAGAACGGTTGTTGCAAACGCTGGCGACTGTTGCTGGCAACAAGGCATATGATATTTTGAAACAAAACGGCATTGATGCGGTTAAGCTCAACCGTGCCATTAGCGATTATCGTCAGGGGCGTCTGGCTGATAGCGAATCTGCTGAAGATAATTTTGAAGCGTTGAAAAAATATGCTATCGACATTACCGGCAAGGCTAAAGATGGCAAGCTTGATCCGGTCATTGGCCGTGAGCAGGAAATCCGCCGCACCATTCAAGTTTTGTCGCGGCGTACCAAAAACAATCCGGTATTGATCGGTGAGCCAGGTGTTGGCAAAACGGCGATTGTCGAGGGGCTAGCCATGAGGATTGTCAATAACGACGTGCCGGAGAGCCTGCGTGGCAAACGCCTGTTGTCGCTTGATATGGGGGCGTTGATTGCGGGGGCAAAATTCCGCGGCGAGTTTGAAGAGCGTTTGAAAGCAGTACTGAAAGACGTGGAGGCTTCAAATGGCGGTATCATTCTGTTTATTGACGAAATGCATACAATTGTCGGTGCTGGTGCTTCGGAAGGTTCGATGGACGCTTCCAACCTCTTAAAACCGGCACTTGCCCGTGGCGAGCTGCATTGCCTGGGGGCAACGACTCTTTCCGAATATAAAAAATATGTGGAAAAAGATGCGGCACTGGCACGGCGTTTTCAGCCGGTGTTTGTCAGCGAGCCGACGGTTGAAGAAACAATTTCTATTTTGCGGGGAGTCAAAGAAAAATTTGAGCTCCATCACGGTGTGCGTATTTCCGATGCAGCGCTGGTGGCGGCAGCAACTCTTTCCAATCGCTACATTACCGACCGTTTTCTGCCGGATAAGGCGATTGACCTGATGGACGAGGCGGCAAGCTCGCTCAGGATGTCCATTGATTCTAAACCGGAAGAGCTGGATAATCTGGACCGGAAAATCATGCAGTTGAAGATTGAGCGTGAGGCTTTGAAAAAGGAGCGTGACGAGCAGTCGAAAAGGCGTTTGCAGGAAATAGAAAAAGAAACAGCCGATCTGGAAGAAAAAGCCTGCAGTTTAAACAACAAATGGAAAGCGGAAAAACAGAGCCTGGCTGATCTGACCGAAGTGAAAGACAAACTTGATAAGGCTAGGATAGAGGCAACTATTGCCCAACGTAATGGACAGTTTGAAAAAGCTGGTGAACTGCAATACGGCGTTATTCCCGATCTAGAAAAGAAAATGAAAGAGTTGGAAGAACTGGCTAAAGAGAAAAAAGGACGTGCCGATCAGGTGGTAACCGACGAATCGATCGCTGAAGTTGTTTCCAAGTGGACGGGGATTCCTGTTGACAAGATGCTGGAGGGTGAAAAAGAGAAACTTCTACATATGGAAGATTATCTTGGCCGCCGCGTGGTCGGACAGAAAGATGCCATCCGGGCGGTGGCCAATGCTGTCCGTCGTTCGCGTGCGGGTATTGGCGATCATCGTCAGCCGATCGGTTCGTTTTTATTCTTGGGGCCAACTGGTGTCGGTAAAACGGAGCTGAGCAAGGTGTTGGCGGAGTTTTTGTTTAACGACGAAACGGCGATGCTGAGAATTGATATGTCCGAATATATGGAAAAGCACGCGGTTGCCCGACTTATCGGGTCGCCTCCGGGGTATGTTGGTTATGAAGAAGGTGGCGTTTTGACTGAGGCCGTCCGCCGTCGTCCGTATCAGGTGATTTTGTTCGATGAGGTAGAAAAGGCGCATCCAGATATTTTCAATGTGCTGCTGCAGGTTCTGGATGATGGTCGGTTGACCGATGGTAAAGGACGTACAGTCGATTTTAAGAACACGATTATCATTATGACTTCAAATCTGGGATCTGATATTCTGGCGCGCGCCGATGACAAAAGCGATGCCGAAGCTGTTGTGGCGGCGGTGATGGAAGTGGTCAAAGGTGCGTTTCGTCCGGAGTTCATCAACCGGATTGACGAAATTAGCATTTTTCATCGTCTGAGCAAGGAAAATATCAGGGAAATCGCAAAGATTCAGTTGGAAAATATTGAAAAACGTCTGGCCGAGCGCAATATCAAGCTGCATATCAGTGATGCGGCGGCCAAGTGGATTGCCGACAACGGTTATGACGAAATTTATGGCGCCCGGCCTTTAAAACGCTTGCTTAAAAATCAGATTGAGAATAAACTGGCAATTGTGATTCTTGATGGGCGAATCGGAGAAAATGATACAGCCGAGATTGTTGTTCACAATAATGAGTTAGAGATAGAAAAGCTATGATAGATAACAATTTGATCAGGGTGGCGGTGGAAGTTGCCGGTACTGAGGACATTAAGAGTGAGCCCGATACGGTCGTACTTTATTCCGTCAGCTATCAGCCGACGACAAAAAATAAAGATGCGGCGATGGCTTTTATGCGTGAAAATCCGCAGATGGTGATGATTGATAATACCGTTTGTGGAAAGCGGCTGATTGAGCTGGGTTTTGGCTGGAGTGCGATTGATAATGACTATGATCGGCTCCGAGCCACCGAAATATGGCGTCTGGCATCACGTCGTTTTATTGCCGGTGCGTTGGGCAACATTACTGCGTTTGTTGACAATGCGGATCCGCGTAGTGTTTTTCGCAGCGAGGAACTGCCGGCTATTTTGAACAATCCGGGAATTACGACAATCAACGGTGTTGATAAGTTCGATTTTGCTACCAGGTTTGAGGAATTTCGGCAGGAAAAAAACGACGGTTTTCCTTTGAATGTGGTAGCTTGTCCGATCTAGTGCCAAAATTGTGAAGTTAAAAAATCCCCGGGAAACCGGGGATTTTTTGTGTTTTGTTTTTTAATTTGCGTTATGTGCCAGTTTGCCGTCGGTTGTATCCGTTTCTTCTTTCCCACCTAACATTTTTTGATAGATCTCGTTTAACTGGGCAATCTGTTTTTTGAATTTGGTCAGGTTTTGCGCGCGCAGATTTTCCGACGCGGAGGCTTTGACCGTCATAGGGTTGACACGGCGACCGTTGTGGATAACCTCATAATGTAGGTGGGGACCAGTTGAACGTCCTGTTGAGCCGACGTAACCGATGACTTGTCCCTGTTTGACGCGTACTCCCGGACGGATGCCTTTGGCAAATTTCTGCATATGACCATAGGCGGTGGAGTATTCCGAATTGTGGCGGATTTTGATATAATTGCCATAGCCACCGTTATATTTGGCCACTTGGACAACACCGTCGCCGCCAGCATACACCAGCGTGTTGCGGGGAGCTGCGTAGTCAATCCCCCAGTGGACACGGTAGTCTTTGTAAATCGGATGAAAGCGGCGTCCGAAAGGCGATGAAATGCGGGCGTTTTGATAGGACATCGGCTTGCGGCTCAAGGTCTTTTTCATAGCGTAGCCTTTAGCGTTATAATAGTCCACGTTTCCGCTGGAATCCTTATAGCGGTATAGATCTATTTTGCTTTTGCCCAAAGTGAGCGATGCGAATAAAATGTTGCCGTTTTCAACCACCTTGCCGTTCGCATCTACATAATTTTCGTAGATGATTTCAAAACGGTCGCCTTTTTTGATATCGCGACGGAAATCAACACTGTAGAAAAAGATATTGATGAAATTGCCCACAATCTGAGCTGGAACATGCTTGTTGTTCATGGCGGTAGAGAGATTGCCGTCAATGATACCGGCTGCGGAATGAAGTTCTTTTGTCAGCTCGTCCTTTTCGACCCGGGCGGCGTATTTTCCGTCGTCGTCGCGCTCAATAACCACACGTTCTGCTGTGCGGATCTGAGTGGAAATGCTGTCAATGGCAATCAGTTTGTCTTCGGGCAGATTCCAGGAAATCGTCAATTGCAGTTCTTGGCCAGCTTTCAGGCTTCGGGGATCGTAGACTTTTTGGGTTGCCAGAAAAATTTCGTTTGCCTGATTATATGTAAGCCCCATCCCGGTCAGGATGTTCAGCAGTGTGTCTCCCGGTTTGAGAGTGATTGTGTTTTTTCGGGTTTCTTCCATCGGCAGGATTTCGGCTGTTTCTTCTTCCAACATATAGTCTTCGGCCACAAAATCGTTGTCCGGTTCGCTGAATTCTTCATTGTAAATTTCGTCTTTAATCGTTTCTATACTGGTCGCAGAAGGCGAAAGCGAAGCGTTTACCTCGGTGTTGTGAGTAATAAAAATGATGCAGAGCACGGCAACCATAAACGTTGTGCAGAAAGTGAGCCAGTAACGTTTGTTTTTCAAAATTGAAGCAATTTGCTCTTTTAGATAATTTTTCCGCAAATTTAAAAATCCTTATGATTATGTTTGAATTTTCAGTCTGGTAATCTACCATACGGGGAGGAAATTACCAGAAAAAAATTGCCAGAATGTTAATAGCCATACTTTTTTTATAAAATCTAAAAAAAATGCTTGCAATAAAGAAAAATGTTAGGTATAAGGAGAGGCGAACTTTAATGGGGGTGTAGCTCAGCTGGTTAGAGCGCCTGCCTGTCACGCAGGAGGTCGCGGGTTCGAGCCCCGTCACTCCCGCCATTAAAAAGCCGTCTTTCAGGACGGTTTTTTTGTGGCCTGAGGAGTGCGACAGAAACTGTGATTTTGGTTGGCGTTATTTGCTATATCTTAGAATTTTTCCGTTTTAGAACTTCTAGTCTACTGGAGAATAATATTTAAATGGCCGGTAGGATGCTTGTCAGAAAGGTGATTTTCTGCTATTAAAAAAGGGGGCTGGCGGTATGTGAAAATGGCGGCAGAAGTTTATGCAGAAGCGACAAATGATTTGTCTGCAAAAAGAGGGGATGGAGAATGCATGATATTTGGAATCCGTGGCACGGATGCGTTAAAAAAAGTGAAGGCTGCGATAACTGTTATATGTATTTTCTTGACCGGCAGAGGAATGCGGATGGTTGCCGTATTTATAAGGTGAAAAATAATTTTGACTATCCACTGCAAAAAGACAGAAACGGTGGTTATAGGGTTATGAGCGGCGAGCAGCTCCGGGTATGTATGACGTCCGATTTTTTTCTTGCGGAGGCCGATGGCTGGCGGAGGGAGGCCTGGCGAATTATTAGACAACGGTCGGATGTGATTTTCTTTCTTCTGACCAAGCGGCCGGAACGGGTGGCGGATTGTCTGCCGCCAGACTGGGGAGACGGTTGGGAAAATGTTTTTTTTAATGTTACTTGCGAAAATCAAAAGCGGGCGGATGAACGAATTCCGGTAATGTTTGAGCTGCCTTTTAAGCACAAGGGGGTTATGGTAGCGCCTTTTATCGGTGCGGTCAGTTTGCGGGATTATCTGCCGTTGGGACAAATTGAGCAGGTGATTGCCGGAGGAGAGAACTACGATGGTTGCCGGCCACTTGAGTACGCGTGGGTAAAAGCGCTTTATGACGAATGCGTGGCCGTCGATGTTACTTTTTGCTTTATTGAAACCGGTACCAATTTCATCAAAGATGGCAGAACCTGGCATTTGTCGGATAAACGCAGGCAGAGTTATGCCGCCTGGCGCTCAGGGTTGCAACATCGGGGGAAGAAGATAGATTTTCGTTTGCAAAAAATGCAGTTTTCATTTTTTGATGGTGGCAAGGAAGGCTTTTATCGAAAATTTTTCTGTGAAGGTTGCCAGACCTGTGGCAGCCGGCTGATTTGCAATGGATGTTCCCGTTGTGGGCAGTGTGGCGCAAAGTTTTAATTGCCAAGACTATATTTTGAAACCAAAAGGAAAGAGATTTTGTGCTTTGCTTTTTGATGATGGTAATATAAGATGGAGCGGTAGTTTACGGCAGATTTTTATCGAGTGAGAAAACAGATGGCGGAAGGTAAGAAGAAAAGTTGGAGAAAGAAACTGCTGATGTAGGGACTGATCTTGCCGGTAACTTTAATTTTTACTGTGTTGATTTTGTATTATGGAACACGCGCTTATGTTCTGGAAATTGATCCGTGGCGGAGCAAGGGGCTGATGTTTGCCATCGCCGGACTCTGGATTTTGTGGCTGGTGTTTAAAAACCTGATTAAGTTTTTGTTGCTGGTGGTTGCGGTCGTGGTGGTTTTTTATGGTTATTATCAGTATGAAAACAGGGATAAAATAGCCTGCAAAGAAGCCGGACGAGAATGGAACGAGGAGAAAAAAATCTGCGAGGACAAGCTTGCGTTTACGGAAAAACTTGGAAAAATGTGGGATGAGTATTGGAATGAGAAAGACGAAGATGTGCCTGCCAATGAAGCGCGGGAAACAAAAAAAGAATGAACTCCGGCCGAAAATGTTGAATTTTTGTCTGGAATTGTCATATTAAGATCAGAACAGGGAGAAAGTGATGAAACTGATGAAAAAAATTACGTCTTTTATGCCCGGAGCCGGAAGTGAAAGCAAATGGTTTTACCGGAACACGGAACGGTTGATCAGTGCAAAGGATGCAAAGAAAATACAAAAAACGGCTTATGAAAATACTTTTTGCAGTTCTGATGACAGTTGTACTCCCGTTTATCCCGAAATTGCCGCTCAGTTGGATGACAAGAATGAGCAAGTTGTTCGGGCAGCTGTTTTGAATTTGTATAAAATTGCGGAAAATTGCGGACAGTATCGCGCGAATATTCTGGATATTTTGTCCCGCAGGGCGGAAAATATGTCTTTCGGCAACGAGATGCAGGCTTATATTGATGATAAAATTTCTCGCCTGAAAAAGATGTAAACAGTGCTTGAAAAAATATAAAAAACCGTTGATTCTCAATGGTTGTTTTAGTGGTGGTCAAAGAGACGTATACTCCGATCCAGAACAGGGGTACTACTATGACGTTTGTAGGTTCTTCTGCTTCCGGTGTGGTAAATATATATGCAAATCTGGGCGAGTATGACATTTGGGAAAGACGTCATTTTTTTTGTTTGAAAGAGAAATATACCTCTTCCTGTCATTCTCGGGCATATTTTTCTTTTTGTCATTCTCGGGCTTGACCCGAGAA
>CAYXBH010000043.1:0-9437 GCA_964463185.1 uncultured Azospirillum sp.
AAGAGGGTGGTGTTTTGGTTTATTCTGATTATGAATAAACGGTAGCAGAGAGAACTGGTATGCTTTTTAAGGCATACCGGTTTTTTTATAGTGGCGGTACTGGTTTTTGCCGGACGGCGTAATATAGAAGGAAAAGCCGGTAACGCCAAAGAAAAAAATAGCAAAGAAAACGGAAATTAGCTTCAATCCGGTGAGGACGGCCGTGAGCTGTCTTATTGTCGAGAGAAAATCGATATGTGTCGGGGTAAAACAGAGGGCAGATCAGGCCTGACCAAGTGTTTCAAGCAGCATCGGGTAGAGTGCCTGCTTGGGATCCATGCCCTTGGTCATGACGACATTAAATATTGGATACATACGTTCGCACTCTTTGACCGCAATTTCCATAATATTGGCGATCTGGGTGGAGAAGTCCTTATTTTCCGGATTGTAAAAAATGGCATGGCGGAAAACGGGCATTTTCTGCTCGGTCCAATAGGAAAAATGACCGATCCATAAATCGTCGTTAATCAGAGCCAGCAGTTCAAAAATTTTATTATGATCCTTTTGCCTGTCTTCGATATTGAGCAGGCAGGAAATATGCAGGCAGTGCATAGATTCTTCCCAGGAGAAAAACAGCAGCATATCGTTCCAGCGTCCCTGGACTTCGACCACCACCTCATTGGGGCTGCGGCGTTCCAATTCGTATGCCTGACGGTTAAGAAGGGCCTCGACCATATCAATCGGGTTGTTGTTGGCATCCGTTTTGGCTTCAACAGGTTTCATTGCCGGTTTCTCCGCTAAAATAAAAATAAGCCCGTTTAAAAATTCATTTTTATAATAAACATCATCGAGTCGCAAAAAACAATCAGGCATCCGAAGTTTTCCACTTTATTTATTTTTTTTGATTTTTTATGAGATAATATATTATTTTAAAACAATCTGTTATAAAATTTTCTGAGATAAAAGATTTTTTTAATGTGGATATATTGAGGAAAATTAATATACTCTTTACCAGCCGGGTGAAAAATAATGCCGCCCGGTTTACGGAGTTTGTTTTAGCTGAACAGGAGCTGTGATGACAGGTTTGCAATTTCCCGATATTTCTCCGGTGATGGTTACGATCGCTGGTTTTCCGATCCGCTGGTATTCAATGGCTTATCTGGCGGGGATTGTCCTTGCCTGGCTGTGGTTGCTACGAGATATGAAAAAATACCGGCTGGAGTTTGAAAAAGCAGCGGTCGAAGATATTGTTTTTTATATTACGGTAGGGATCATTGTCGGTGGCCGGCTGGGATACGCCCTTTTTTATGGTGGTTCAGTCTTTTGGCAGAAACCCTGGCTGATACTGGAAATCTGGCAGGGGGGAATGTCTTTTCACGGCGGGGCGACCGGTGCGGTTTTTGGGCTGTGGTATGCCTCATACCGGCACAAACTCAATTTCTGGCAACTGACGGACATGGCGGCTCTTTATGCGCCGATCGGGATATTTTTGGGGCGGCTGGCCAATTTTGTCAATGATGAGCTGTGGGGACGGGTGAGCGATGTTCCCTGGGCGGTGCGTTTTCCGAGCGGGGGTTATTTGCCGCGGCATCCGTCGCAGTTGTACGAGGCTTTTTGCGAGGGCTTTTTGATGCTTATTATTCTTAACTGCCTGTGGCGTTTTGTGCCGGTTGTGCGTGAGAGAAAAGGAACTGTTTCCGCCCTTTTTGTTATTCTCTATACCGTGTTTCGGATTGTGCTGGAAAATTTTCGCCAACCGGATGTGCAGCTCGGTTTTTATTTTGGTTTTATCACGATGGGGCAGATATTGTCGATGCCGCTGCTGTTGTTCGGTGGTTGGCTGTTTTGGTGGCGATTCAGGCCTGCGAAGTGATGTTTTGGGTGAACTTGTAGGTCTTTTGCAGAATTTTGTGTGCCCGCAGGAAAACGCCGAAGACGTTGGCGTCACTTCGTTTTTTGTCGGCAACGCTGCAGGATACCGTTAATTTGAGCGGTTTTTTGCGCCCTCTTAACATAAATTCGGAAGCCGCTACCGTGCGTCGGATATTGTCAATGCGCACAAAGGAATCTCCTTTTTCGGCAAGCGGAAAAATGATGATAAATTCATCAGCACTACAGCGATAAACCAGAGCCTCTGGCTCCAGTTCGCGGATTTTTTTTGCAATCATAAGTACGATTTCATTAATGCCGGATCTTTTGAAGATCTGAGCCAGGTGTTTGTAGTCATCAATACAAATGATGCCCAGTCCGTATTTGAGCGGCAGGGATGAAGAGGTTTTGATGAAAGAATTGCCGTTGTCCAGTCCTGTCAACGTGTCTTTGCGAAAGGCATAAAAAATGGAATATACCGTGCCGTAAAAAACCGTCAGAGCCGCGTTAAAGAAGAACAATGCCAGCGGAAAAGGACGACCGGAAAGATAAAAACCGACAGCCACGCTGACGGTGGCGAAAAATAGGGCGGTAGTCAGAATATCGTCTTGAATCGAAGAGTGAACCAGCATGACGGCCAGTACGGACAGGAACAATGCCAGCCCGAAAGGCTGTAGGCCGCAGCTGTTGCAGACAAAACTGCTGATGTCAAGGCCTATGTTGCTGCGGCTGAGATGTTCGCCGAGTGCAAGGGCGGTAAAGATAATAATGGTAAAACGTGGGGTGTCTTTGGAAAATGCCGGTCGGTCGGGTAAAAAGTAGAAAAAGAGCAGACCGATGGCACTGAAGAACACCAGATTGTAATAGTCTGTGGTTTGGTTGTATATGATGCCGTGGGTGAATTTTAGATAATTGATCAGGCAGTAGCTCAGGGTGAGCGTGATGATGAAAAACAGCGGTCGGTTGCGATCAAAATAGATCAGGATAATGCAGGCCGCGATGTTCAGCAGAAAGAAACCGGTATGGAAAAAGTGGAGCCAGGTGCCATCGGCCGTTTTGACCGCAAAGTAGAAACACAGTGTGATGCATAGCAGAAAAGCCGGCAGCAGTGAATTTTTCATCAGCGGCAGAATCTGTTTGGTATATCCGGCATATTTTTTCCACACTTTGGTACTCTCCTTTGGGGAGTAATTATAACATGCAAGCGTTTAAATTTTGTTTACGCATTTGATAATCGAGCTGTCGCCATAAGAGTAGAAACGATAGCGTTCTTTGATTGCATGTTGGTAGGCGGCTTTCATTCGTTCGGTGCCGGCAATGGCGCAGATCAGCATAAATAAAGTCGATTTCGGCAGGTGAAAATTGGTGATGATCATATCAATGATGCGGAACTTGTATCCTGGTGTGATGAATATGCCGGTGTCACCGGCAAAGGGATGTAATATGCCTTTTTCGTCGGCCGCCGTTTCCAGAAGGCGGAGCGAGGTGGTGCCTACGGTAATAATCCGTCGTCCTTCGGCTTTGGCTTTGTTGATTGCGTTGCAGGCTTTGGCAGAGATTTCGCAATATTCGGTGTGCATCTTGTGGTCTTTGGTGTCTTCAGTTTTAACCGGCAGAAAAGTGCCGGCGCCAACATGGAGGGTTACAAATACCTTTTCCACTCCTTTTTCCTCCAATGCCTTAAAAACCCGTTCAGTAAAGTGTAGGCCGGCGGTGGGGGCGGCAACTGCACCCTCGAAACGGGCGTAGATGGTCTGGTAGTTTTCTTTGTCGTTGAATTTGTCCCAGATACCTCCCTTGGAGGGTTTGTCGCGTTTGATATACGGCGGCAGTGGCATCAGGCCGTATTTCTGAAGACATGAGGCCAGTATTTCCGGTGGACAGTCAAAGCTTATGAGGACGCCGTCATCTTCTTTTTTTTCAATAACGACGGCGCCGAAGGTGCTGTCGTTAGGTGAGATGTTGTCCGTGTAAAAGCGGATGCGGTCGCCCGGGTGCAGGCGTTTGGCGTTTTTGATAAAAGCCCACCATTTAATGCCGTCTACTGGTCGGTAGAGGGTAACTTCCACTTTTGCCTCACCGCGGGCACCGTACAGGCGGGCGGGAATGACTTTGGTGTCGTTAAAAACCAGGACGTCGCCGGGACGCAGAATTGCCGGCAGGTCGTAAAAGTGCCGGTCGGTTATCTTATCCTCTTCGCTTAAGTCGAGCAGGCGGGAGGTGTCGCGTGGGTTGGCGGGCTTATTTGCAATCAGGCTGCGGTCGAGGTCAAAATCAAAAATATCCACTTTCATTTTTTTATCCTTTTTGCGCCTGTTATATTACAGGGGGGAGCGAATTGCAAGTGTTAACAAAATCGGCGGTCGAAAAATGCGGGCATGGTTGACAAAGAACCGAAAACGGATATTATTCCGGTATCAATACCAACCTGTTTAGAGAAGTAAAAAAATGAGCAATATCGTTACCATGATTCCCGTCCGGATGGCGTCTACACGCCTGCCGAACAAACCGTTGCTGGATATTAACGGCAAGAGCCTGCTGCAAAGGGTTTATGAAAACGTGAAACAATATGTGCCCGGTGATGTTTATGTGGCTGCCGGCGACCAGGTCATTGTTGACGCCTGTGCCAAATTTGGCGCCAAAGCGGTGCTGACAGATCCGTCCCTGCCTTCGGGAACGGACAGAATCGCGGCTGCTTTAAAAGAAATCGATCCGTTGGGAAAATATGACATCGTGGTCAATTTTCAGGGTGATGCCGTCAATGTCAATCCGGCGGTGAACAACAGTCTGATTGAGATGATCGAAAGAACGGGCTGCGATATTGCCACCGTTGGCATGATTTTTGACCGCGAGGAAGAAGTCAGAGAACCGAGCAACGTCAAAATTGTGATGGGGCTGCGTAAAGATGAAGATGAGGGGCGGTGTCTGTATTTTACGCGGGCGGCTGCACCTTTTATCCGCAATCCGGAAAAATGCGAAAACCACGATTTTTACCATCATATCGGTATTTATGTTTATCGTGCGGAATCGCTCAGGAAATTTGTTGAGTTGCCGGTCGGCGTGCTGGAGGAGAGAGAAAGTCTGGAACAACTACGTGCGCTTGAAAACGGAATGCAGATCCGCGCCAAGCTGGTTAGGGAATTGACGCTTAATAAAATGGCACCGGCTGATATCGATACGTCGGAAGACATTGCCGAGGCGCGCAAGTGGATCAGATAAAAAACGGCGCTTCAAAGAAAAATGTATGGAGATATTGTGATATTAAGCGGAGCCGGAATTTCCGCCGAATCGGGGATTCCGACTTTCCGCGATAGCGATGGGCTGTGGAATAATCACCGGATTGAGGACGTGGCGACAATAGAGGCTTATTACCGCAATCCGGAAATGGTGCATGATTTTTACAACGAATTGAAACAGGATGTGTTGAAAGCTGAACCGAATCCGGCACATATGGCAATTACCCGCCTGCAAAATGAATACAAAAATGGCACCGTCAGTGTGGTAACGCAAAATGTGGATCTGTTGCACGAAAGAGCCGGCAATCACAACGTATATCATATTCACGGTCAGATTGACGAGGCCGTGTGCATGAGCTGTGGTCGGGTGATGACGGCCAAAGGCGACATTACGATTGAAACCGTCTGTCTGCAATGCGGCGTGCGGGCGATGATGAAGCCTAACATTGTTTTTTTCGGAGAAAACCTGCTCAGGATGAACGAAGTTGACAACCTTCTTGATGAATGCCGGTTGTTCATTGCTATCGGTACTTCGGGAGCGGTCTATCCGGCTAATACCTTTGCCCGGATGGCTAAATATCATGGTGCGGATACAATAGAATTTAATCTGCACACGACTGTCAATAATCGGGATTTTGACCGCCACGTTATCGGCAAAGCGGGTGAAACCCTGCCGGTTTATGTTGATGAGCTGCTTAAAGAAAGCTGATCTTTAAAAGTTTTTGAAATATATATTTTTCCGGTTGTATTACCGGTTTTTGATGCTTAATATCCGCTTGATTGAGAATTGTTTTAGTTGTTGGAGGAAATAGATGTATTACAGCCTTTTTGAAATTTTTGCCGTTGGTATCGGACCTTCCAGTTCTCACACGGTGGGGCCGATGAAAGCGGCTTGTCGCTATGCCGACAATCTGAAAGAAAAGAGGCTGTTGGCAAAAACCGCACGGGTGAGAACGGATTTGTACGGTTCTCTGGCTCTGACCGGGCGCGGGCACGGAACGCTTAATGCCGTGGTCTACGGACTGTTGGGGTTGAAAGCGGAAGAAGTCGACCCGGAAAGAGATTATATCGGTCAGGTTAAAGAAAGTGGAATGCTTGAGTTGGGTGGTGAGCAAAATATTCCCTTTGATATGGAAAAAGATATTTTTCTTGATAAGGAAATCTTTTTACCAGAGCATTCTAACGGGATGAAGTTTTCTGCTTTTGATGCAGATGGAACACTGTTGCTGGAGGAAGTGTATTTTTCTGTCGGCGGTGGTACGATCGCACGTCGGGATGAGATGCCACAAAGGGTGGGGCGTGAGCCTTTTAATGTTCCTTATCAGTTTGACAGTTGTCGGGATCTGGTTGGTTTGTGTAAAGAAAACAATCTGACGATTGCCGAGCTGATACTTAAAAATGAGGAGACACTCAGAGATCGGAAAGAGGTGAGAAAAGGGATTACGGATCTGGTGCGGGTGATGCAAGATGCCGTTACCCGTGGTATTCATGCCAAAGGAATTTTGCCGGGTGGGCTCGGATTGGCGCGACGGGCGCCTGGAATGTACCACCGGTTGGAGGAAAAGTTTTTTGAAAACGATGTTGATCCGTTGATGATTGTGGATTGGGTTAATCTGTGGGCATTTGCGGTGTCGGAAGAAAATGCGGTGGGAGGAAAAATCGTTACCGCGCCGACCATGGGGTCGGCCGGGATTGTACCGGCGGTTATGCGCTATTATCAGCGCTTTGCGTTGTCTAAATCTCCGTACGAGCGGGAAAAGGCCGATATTATTTTTATGGCAACGGCGTCGGCTGTTTGCAGTTTGTATCGGACAAATGCCTCAATTTCTGGCGCGGAAGTCGGCTGTCAGGGTGAGGTTGGCGTGGCCTGCTCAATGGCGGCGGCTGGCTTGACGGCGGTGTTGGGGGGTAGCCTGAGTCAGATTGAAAACGCTGCGGAAATTGCGATGGAACACAATCTCGGACTGACCTGTGATCCGGTCAAAGGCTTGGTTCAGATCCCCTGTATCGAGCGCAACGCAATGGCGGCAATTAAGGCTATTAACGCTTCGCAGCTGGCCATGAGAGGAACTGGTCAGCATATGGTCAGCCTGGACAGTATTATCAAAACGATGTATGAAACCGGGCAGAACCTGAGCACAAAATATAAAGAAACATCTCTGGCTGGGTTGGCGGTTAATGCTCTGACTTGTTGAAAGGCGGTGAAAAATGGAAGAAGTTTTATTGCTGACAGCGGCAGATGCTTTGACAGACATGGCGAAAGTGTTTCCTTTTTTGCTGGCAACCTATCTGGTGCTTGAATATCTGGAAGAAAGGGCCGGTCGTAAAACAGTAAACCTGATCCGCAAATCGGGTCGTGCAGGGGTGTTTGTCGGTGCTTTGTGTGGTCTGTTCCCCCAGTGTGGGCTGGCGGCGGCAGCCTCTAACTTTTATGCGGCGCGGGTGATTTCTGCCGGTACGTTGATGGCCGTATATCTTTCCACTTCTGATGAAATGCTGCCGATTTTGATTTCGCAGGCGGCAGCGCCGGAGCTGATTGCCAAGATTCTGTTACTGAAAGCCGGTACCGGGCTGCTGTTCGGTCTGCTGATTGATTTTTTCGGCCGCTATTCGGAAACGTTGTGTCCGTGTGATGTTGATATGGAAACTCTTTGCCGCAACGAAGACTGCAAATGTGGTGAGGGGATTTTCCTTTCTGCGCTCAGACATTCGGTTAAAATAACCCTTTTTGTGTTGGTGATCAGCTTTTTGTTTAATGTGGCCATGGCGGTTATCGGGATAGCTCCGTTTGCTCGTTTTCTTTCGTATCCGGTGGTAGGATCAGCTGTTGCCGGGTTGATAGGGCTGATCCCGAATTGTTCGGCGTCGGTCATCGTAACTCAGCTTTATCTGGAAAACGCCATCGGTTTCGGCGCTATGATGTCAGGTCTGCTGGTCGGTGCCGGGATCGGGTTGCTGGTGTTGTACAGGGTTAATCCACGTCTGAAGGAAAATTTGCTGCTGACCGCCATTTTATACGCGGCGGGCGTCCTTTGTGGCAGCCTGTTTGATTTGTTGGGTTGAGGTTCGCAGCGCAGGGATTAAAAAAAAAGAATAATTTGCATATTTATAATATATTTAGAAAGTTGCTTTATTGTGGAATGCAAAATAACTGATTGTGAGTGAGGTGTAACGATGGCGTTGCAAACCAAGAAGGTTTTTAAAAAAATAGTTTCCTGGGCTGGGTTGTTCTTTTTTGTGCTGGCCGCTTATGTACTTTACCGCCAGTTGTCAAAATACAGCCTGGATGACATACAAAATGCGCTGCTCAGTATTCCCGGGTGCAATCTGGGTATGGCTTGCCTGGCGTCGTTGTGCGGCTATGTGGCGCTATCGTCGTACGATTATTTGGCGCTTCGTTATATCAAGAGAAAGCTGGCGCCGTGGAAATGGATTTTTGCCGGTTTTATCGGTTTTTCGATCAGCAACAATGCTGGCCATGCGATTGTTTCCGGTGGCACTATCCGCTACAGGCTTTATACACGATGGCGTTTTCATGGCGGAGAAATTGTGCGGATGGTTACCTTTTCCGGATTTACCTATTTGGTGGCTTGTTTCTTCCTGATTATTGTCGGCTATATTATTACGCCTTCGCATGCTTTCGGTGGTGGTTCGGTTTCCAGACTGACGACGGAGATCGTTACTTTAGTTTCGGCACTTGGGTTGGCGGGATATTTTGCTCTCAGCCTGTTTTATAAAAAGCCGTTGATGGTTAAGGGCGTGATGTTTGAAATGCCGCCGTTCAGAATGGCTCTGGCGCAGGTGTTTATTGGTGCGGCAGATATTCTGATGGCCTCACTGGTGCTTTATTTTTCGCTGATTCCTTTTGTTGATATTTCTTTTTCTACCTTTATTGGGGTGTTTATCATTGCCCAGGTGCTTGGCGTTTTCAGCCAGGTTCCCGGCGGGCTGGGGGTTTTTGAGGGGCTTTTTATGTATATTATCCCCGGCGACCATAACCAGGCAGCGCTTTTTGGTGCGCTGATTGCCTACCGGATTATTTATTATCTGCTGCCGATGGTAATTTCTGCAATTATGCTTTCTTCTTACGAGGGCTATCTGAAATATGTCAAAAAGCAGCGCTTGGAAAAATTGAAGATTGTTAACATGGCGCAAATGAACCGCAACAAAATATAAGCAGTTTGATCAGGCCTGCAGCAGGCTGATGATGAAAGCCGCGAGTATAATATCATTAGTAAAGCGCCGGTCCAAATAACAGCAGGTGATGGTTGGTTTCTTTGTATAGGTGCCAGTTGGTGGCAAAAATGCCTGCGCCGACAATGAAATCGATGCCAAGTGCAATGATGTTCAGCA
>CAYXBH010000044.1:0-9079 GCA_964463185.1 uncultured Azospirillum sp.
TCCTGCTCCAGCGCATAATATTCGAAAAGCTGGCCTAGCCGACCCGAAAGCTCCATCTGTGAGCGCAACAGGGCAGAAGTATCTGTGCCGCCACCTTTACCCCGCCACCAAAAAAGCACGGCAGCTACCGTTACCAAAAAAACAACCGCCGCCATCAGCAAAATTTCAAGCAGAGAAAAAGACATATCCGGGTTTTCATGCCTCAATATTCAGATTACGCCCCATTTCCAGAAATTTTTCATTGCGCAGCTTTTTCAGGCTGTCACGGGAAAGCAAAAGCAGTTCCTGTAAATGCTTGTAAATACAGTCGCCGACCCGTTCGACGGTAGTTACGGTATCACGGTGAGCGCCACCATCCGGTTCGGGGATGATTTCATCAATAACATTTAAGGCCTTCAGATCCTGAGCTGTCAGCTTAAGTGCCTCGGCCGCGTCTTTGGCCTTGTCGCCGGAACGCCACAAAATGGAAGCGCATCCCTCCGGAGAAATGACAGAATAAATGGAGTTCTCAAGCATCAATACCCGGTTCGCTGCCGCAATAGCGATTGCTCCGCCAGAACCACCCATACCGATGACAACGGAAATCAGCGGAACTTTGATCTGGAGGCACTTCTGAATGGAAGAAGCTATAGCTTCTGCCTGACCGCGTGCTTCCGATTCGATGCCTGGATAAGCACCATCAGTGTCGACAAAACAGACAACCGGCAGGTTGAATTTATCAGCAAGGCTCATCAGGCGCTGAGCTTTACGGTATCCTTCTGGTTTGGCCATACCGAAATTGTATTTGACCCTGGTTTCAAGATCACGTCCCTTTTCCTGTCCGAGGACAACAACGGAAACACCCTTGAAACGTCCGATACCCCCAATCATGGTTGCATCGTCGGCAAACAGTCTGTCGCCGCACAGGGGAACAAAATCTTCAATCAGCCCGTTTATGTAATCCATGCACTGAGGCCGTTCAGGGTGGCGTGCAATTTGCACCCGCTGCCACGGTGTCAGGTTGGCATAAGACATTTTGATCTGTTTTTCCAGCTTTAGCTGCAAACGGTTCAGTTCCTTGTCAATATCGACATCGCTGTCTTTGGCCAGCGTGTTCAGCATTTTGATTTTTTCTTCAATTTCGTTAATTTTTTTTTCAAAATCCAAAACGGCAGATTGATTTTTACTCATAGTCAATTCTTCTTTCGATATTTTAACAACTTCCGTTATGATAACATATTTTATCTTAAATTTCGACTCTTATTTTTGGAAATTGTGAATAGTGCAGTTTTTCGGGGTTACAAAATATTTGATTGAAAAATCGGGCAAATATATTAATATGACAAAATAATTTATTTGCAGACAAGGAGAAGAACGCAGTGCTCACTTTCAGCTTTTTTACCGCCGTATTTCTGACGCTTTCATGGCTTATGTATATGGGGACGTATCTGTATGCCCGCCTGGGCGGTATTACTCCCGCCAGTCTGGGGCTGACAGATCTGGTTGTTTATACGGCCGTAACGACGATGCCGCTGTTTCTGATCTGGATGGTGTGGAATGCCTTTTACCGTTTCCAACATGAAGGAAACCTCCGGCGCCAGTTGAAAGGTATGGAATTGCAAATCAGGCAGAATCAGGAACTTTCCGCACTTTCAGCGCACCTTTTCTATCATGCGCAGCAAAACCGACGGAATTATTTTATCCTCGGGCAGACGGAGCTGTTTATCAGCGAGTTGAATGGCCTGCTGGCGGATATGCTGCAACGATATAACTTCATCAGCGATTCCGATGCTGCAAAATTGTGGAATACGGCAGGCAAGGGCAACAAATGGAGCTTTGCCCGCACCCTGATCAATTTGGAAAATACCGGCGTCGATTTTGAAAATCGTCTCTATCGCCGTGCGGTCAGGGAAACAATGCTGCGGGGATCCATCAACGAGTTTTGCGTCCGCTATGCCCGCCTGCTGGATCTGCTAAAGGCCCATGATCAAGAAAAGATTTTTTTGAACATAATCGAAACCGGTTCTTTCGGCAAAGCTTTCGCCATTCTTGCCACAGTTGCCGATCGTTTGCAGGAGTCGGATAAACAGGCGGAAACCGATGAACCGGAGTTGTTTTCCACTGACGAATTGTGGAGTTCAAAGTTGGAAACCGATGAAACCAGGACGGAAAACTTCTCTGCCAGAGAAAAACAGCCGACGCCTTCTGCCGTCGGCGGGGAAAAACAGTCTCAAACAGAATCTTATGCAATAGCAAAAGAAAAAAACAATGTCGTTGAGACGTCCACCCCGGTAACGGAAGAAAAAAACGGGGATGAAAACAAAAAAGTGGCAGATTATGAAGTCAATCTGGAAGAAGAAATCAGCCGGATATTTGCCGATGCCGATGTTCGCGGTGACGGAAATGAGGAAGAAAAAACAGATTCATTCGGAAAAACGCATTTTCTCCCGAAACTCGGCAATTTGTTTAAATACAAAAAGAAAAAAGAAAAAGATTATGTATCCGACGGTGGAATTGATCCTTTGACGCTGGCGCTGGAACGCAGTTTCGGAAAATTGTCGGATACTGCGCCAGTTACTGCTTCCCGGCTGTATAAAGTATTAAATGAAGGAGAAAAAGACGGTGACGATACCAAGAATCAGAAAAGATTTGCGTTTACGGGCACCAATGAAACTATCCTCAAACTCCAGCGGGAATTGGAAAAATTGAAAAATCCAGATGCCTGGCGGGAAGAAAGCGAACCGGTAAAAAATGCTGAAAAAAGCGCGTAAAATAGCCTGCCTTGCACTGCTGTCGTTTGTTTTTTGCACTGTTTCCACCGCGGGCGAAACGGAAAGCATTGCCCTTTACGGCAACCCGAAATATACCGGCGCTTGGCAGCATTTTGACTATGCCGATCCGAATGCCGTTAAAGGCGGCCGGGTCGTATTGCCGGCTTATGGCACGTTTGACAACTTCAATCCGTTTATATTCAAAGGGATTGCGGCCACCCAGGTTGTGGCGCTGACCATGGATTCGCTGGCGGTGGTGCCCGATGACGACATCACTACCGCTTATCCGTTGATTGCCAGAAAGTTTGACTTAACCGATGATTATATCGAATTTTTCATCGATGAACGTGCACGTTTTGCCGATGGTTCCAAGGTTACCGCCGAAGATGTCATATTCAGTTACCAGAGCCTGATCGAAAAAGGCTCGCCGCTTTATAAAATCTACTATGCCGATGTAGAAAAAGCGGAAAAAACCAGCGATTTAAGCGTGCGTTTTCATTTCAAAAAAGGAAGCAATAACAAAGAACTACCGCTGATTTTGTCGCAAATGCTGATCTACTCCGAAAAAGACTGGCAGGGCAAAGATTTTGCCAAACCTTATCTTAAAGCGCCGCTCGGCAGCGGCCCTTATGTTCTGACCGATTTTCAGACCAATAAATATCTAATGTTTAAGCGCAATCCCAATTACTGGGCCAAAGATCTGCCGTCACGCAAGGGCTTTTTTAATTTTGACGAGATACGCTACGACTACTATCAGGATACGACGGTTACTCTGCAGGCACTTTTTTCCGGCAATATTGATGTGCGCGAAGAATATATTGCCAAAATCTGGGCAACCGGCTATGACAACGACAAAGTCAAAAGCGGAGAAATCGTCAAAGATGAAATTCCTCACAGCGAAACCGCTCGTCTGCAAAATTTTGCCTTCAACATCAGGCGGCCGCAGTTTGCCGACAGGCGGGTTCGCGAGGCCATCGGCTATGCTTTCAATTTTGAATGGGCGAAAAAAAATCTTTTTTACAACCAGTATGAACGCCTGACCAGCTATTTTACCAACAGCGGTATGGAAGCGACCGGCTTGCCGGAAGGGCGCGAGCTTGAAATTCTGGAACGGTTCCGTAGTCAGCTGCCGGAAAGCGTTTTTATCACTCCTCCTGCCAATCCCGTTTACGGTGACTATCTCTCGGTGCGTGAAAATTTGCGGTACGCGGTTGCTCTGCTCAAAGACGCTGGCTACGATTTTGTCGATGGCAAAATGACCCATCTTACAACCGGTCGGCCGCTTCGTTTTGAAATTCTGAGCAACTCGGCTAACGGTAGCTCTTTTACTCGGGTGATGCTGCCCTTTTTACAAAACCTGAAAAAAATAGGCATCGATGCCTCATTCCGCAATCTGGAAGTCAACGTTTTCAAAAACCGGCTCGACAACTTCGATTTTGACATAGCCATCATCACCTTTCCCATCAGCCGACTACCTGGCAACGAACAAAAAGAATTCTGGGGCAGCGCCAGCGCCGACGCCAAAGGCAGTTTTAACCTCGTCGGCATTAAAAATCCGGTAGTTGACAAGCTTCTGGACGGTCTGGTTTCGGCTCAGACCAAAGAAGACTACGAGGCGCATATCCGTGCGCTTGACCGGGTGCTCTTAAACGAACACTACATCATTATGCAGTGGTATGCCCCGCGCAAACAGGTGGCCTACCACAACAAATTTGCCCACCCGCAGACGGATCTTAAAGTCGGTTTTCAACCATACACCTGGTGGATAAAGGAGGATAAACGCTGATGCGCAATTATATCGTTAAAAGACTACTTCTGATTCCGTTAACCTTGCTCGGCATTTTGCTGATCAACTTTGCGATTATCCAGCTGGCGCCGGGTGGTCCGGTTGAACATACGCTGGCCAAATACCGTGGGATGAACGTTGACGCTACCGCGCAGATATCCTCGAGTGCAGAAATGCAGATGAACAGTGGAGATGGTATGTACCGCGGAGCGCAGGGTGTGCCCGAAGAGCTGGTTAAAGAACTGGAAAAACAATTCGGTTTTGACAAACCGGTGCACGAACGCCTGTGGAAAATGATCAAAGATTACGCTTGTTTTAATTTTGGCAGCAGCTACTATCAGGATAAAAGCGTGCTCGAACTTATCGGAGAGAGAATGCCGGTTTCAATTTCCCTGGGGCTCTGGTCAACGCTGATTATTTATCTGATTGCCATCCCTCTCGGGATAAAAAAAGCGGTCGAAGACGGCTCAAAATTTGATATGTGGACGTCTTTTGCAGTCGTGCTTGGATCGGCGGTGCCGGTTTTTCTGTTTGCCGTTTTTCTGATAGTCTTTTTTGCCGGTGGCACCTATCTGCAATGGTTTCCACTCCGGGGGCTGACCTCAGACAACTGGAACGAACTGAGCGCCGCCGGCAAGATTCTAGACTATTTTCACCACATTGCGCTGCCGGTAACGGCAATGGTCATCGGCGGCTTTGCCAGTTTGACCATGCTTACCAAAAATTCTTTTCTCGAAGAGCTGAACAAGCCCTATGTGCTGACTGCCCGCGCCAAAGGTTTGAGCAAAAACCGAGTGCTTTACGGCCATGTATTCCGCAATGCTATGCTGATCGTGATTGCCGGATTTCCCTCTCTTTTAATAAAAATGCTGTTTACCGGCTCATTGCTGATTGAGGTTATATTTTCCCTAAACGGTATAGGTTTGCTCGGGTACGAAGCCATCATGACACGCGATTACCCAATAGTGTTCGGCACTTTGTACATTTTTGCCCTGCTCGGGCTGATCTTAAAACTGTTGAGCGACATTACCTATTCGCTGGTTGATCCTCGGATAAACTTTGAAAAGATCTGATTTTATCTGATAAGATCCGATAAAAGCCATTAATAGACGAAAGAAAATAGAGAAAACTTTTCCAGCCGGGTAAAAAACGGCGGAAATTTGCACTTAAAAACTTGCCAATTTTTTGTCTTTGCGCTATTTTAAGCCCTAATTTTTAACAGGACAACAGAAAATATGACAGATTTGTTTAACAGCACCGCCACTGCCGAAAATAGTTATTCGGCACGGGATATTCAGGTTTTAGAAGGTTTGGAAGCTGTCCGTGCGCGCCCTGGCATGTATATCGGCGGTACCGATGAGCAGTCGCTGCACCATCTGGTGGCGGAAATCCTCGACAACTCCATGGACGAGGCGGTAGCAGGTTTTGCCAACCGGATCGAGCTGACACTCAATGCAGATTATTCGGTTACTGTTGCCGATAATGGTCGCGGTATTCCGGTTGATCCGCATCCGAAATATCCCGACAAGTCCGCTTTGGAAGTCATTATGACCATGCTTCATTCAGGCGGCAAATTTGGTGGTAATGCCTATAAGGTATCCGGTGGTCTGCACGGCGTCGGATCGTCTGTTGTCAACGCTCTGTCCGAAAGCCTGACCATTGAGGTTGCCCGTGATCGCAAGCTTTATAGTCAGCACTATGCTAAAGGTCGCCCGCTTGACAAGCTGGAAATGGTCGGCAATGCTCCTAACCGTCGCGGCACCAGCATTACTTTTCGTCCCGATCCGGAAATTTTCGGAGCCAACAGTTGTTTTTCGCCCAACAAATTATATCGCATGGCGCGTTCAAAGGCCTTTTTGTTTAAGGGAATCCACATTTTGTGGCATTGTGCACCGGAGCTCTTAAACGAAGGTGACGTTACCCCTGCCGAGGCCGAACTGCATTTCCCGAACGGCCTGCGCGATTTTCTCAATTATCAGATCGGCAGCCGTGCCACAATCAACCGTACGCCGTTTACCGGCGAAAGCCTGCTGGCCAATGACGAAGGAAAAGTCGAATGGGCGGTAACCTGGCCGGAAGATGAAAACGGTTTTTGTCATTCTTATTGCAATACGGTCATCACTCCGCAGGGCGGTACTCACGAGCTTGGTTTCAAATCGGCGCTTTTGCGTGGACTGAAAGAATATGCCGAGATGGCAGGGGTTAAAAAAGCCGCCGGGGTTACTAATGAAGATTTTTTGAGTGACGCCTGCATTATGCTGTCGGTCTTTATCCGCGATCCCGAATTTCAGGGACAAACCAAAGACAAACTGACTTCAAGCAAAGCGGTTCGGCTGGTGGAACAGGCTGTTAAAGATTCTTTTGACCACTGGCTTTCTTCCGATTCGGAAAATGCAGCTGCGCTGCTAGAATATGTGGTTGCCCGTTTGGAATTCCGCAAAAAGAAAAAAGAAGAAAAAATCCAGAGCCGCAAGAGTCCGACCAAACGCCTGCGTCTGCCCGGCAAGCTGGCCGACTGTTCAAAGGCAGCAGCCGAAGATACCGAAATTTTTATCGTTGAGGGCGATTCGGCAGGCGGATCCGCCAAACAAGGGCGCGACCGTATGACCCAGGCGATTCTGCCGCTCAGGGGCAAGATTTTGAACGTGGCTTCGGCCTCGCTTGACAGGATCACCCAAAACCAGGAAATCAAGGACATGATCGAGGCCTTGGGCTGTGGCATCAAAGAAAACTACAAAGAAGAAAACCTGCGATATGAAAAAATTATCATCATGACGGATGCCGATGTCGACGGTGCGCATATTACCTCGCTGCTGATGACCTTTTTCTACCAGCAGATGCCCAAACTCATCGAAAACGGACATTTGTTCATAGCTACCCCGCCACTTTATAAAATTTCTGTCAGCGGTAAAAACTTTTATGCCCTTGACGACAACGACAAGGAGCGGATTTTGAAAAAAGAAGTCAAAGGCAATCAGAAAGCGGAAATCAGCCGCTTTAAAGGTTTGGGCGAGATGAGCGCGGTTCAGTTAAAAGAAACCACCATGGACAAGGCCAAGCGTACGCTTTTGAAAGTACTAATTCCCTCCACCAACACCGAGGAAGGCAAGGAAGAAGCTTTTGAAACTCGGCGGATGGTGGAACGCCTGATGGGAAAAAATCCTGAACTGCGTTTCAAGTTCATTATTGAGCGTGCCAAATTTGTTGATGATTTGGATATTTAATAAAAGAAAAGCAATTCTAACCGGAATTGCTTTTTTTATTTGACATATAAAAAAAATAATGTTAAAAGGCACGAGAAATAAATGAAGGTGCTTGCAATAAGTACTTGAATTATGGGGTTATAGCTCAGCTGGGAGAGCGCTTGAATGGCATTCAAGAGGTCAGCGGTTCGATCCCGCTTAGCTCCACCAATTCCGAAAGCCGGCTTTAGAAGCCGGCTTTTTTACATCCTGATTTTTGTTTTGACAAACGATGAGAATTTTCATATAACACTTCCTGAAAAAACCATTATTTGTAAATATTATGAAATTAAGTTTAGTAACATGTTCGGGTGCTAATGAACACACGGACATAGAAAGTCTGGTTTCTTTGCTTGAAGAAACGTTTTTTGAACTGGGTATCCAGGTTTCCGGCGAAAAAGCATCTTACGATTCGGATCGGTATTGGTGGATTAAAGAACTATACTACCGCCTGAAAGATGAACATATTTTGTCGCGTTTTGCATTACACCTCAATCGGGATTGGGTGGAACGATTCTGTTTCAGCGAACTGGCGCCTGAGTTAAAAGAATTTCTGGCAATGAGGGACTGTTACGGCTTTCCTTTTTTCGGAAGAATCCAGCTCAATTTTAAAATCGGCAGGGACAAAATACCGGGTGATGATGTTCTCCTGAATAATCTCACAAGAATGATCAACCTTTTTCCGGAGCACACGTTTATTTTGTCGTACAACGATGCTAATGCGGAGCTTATCCGGCAATTGTACTGGTCCGGGGTTAGGTTTGACTGTCTTTATGACAATTCTTTCGGTGAGGGAATTTTGCCTTCCAGTCGCCCGGCACTTGTCTTTGGTAATATCTTTCAGGGTTATGCCGGTGGCCTGACTCCTGAAAACGTTGAGCAGGAACTGGATAAAATCTCTCGTTCCGTCCACAGCGGTCTGTTTTTCTTTATTGACGCCGAGGGAGGTCTGAAAGAAAACGACAGTCGTTTATCATTGGAAAAATGCCGGACATTTTTGAAAAATGCCAATCATTGGCAGAGCTTGAATTAAGTTAAAGAAAAATCCTCTTTCCTGTTGCAGACCGGTAAGAGGATTTTTTATAAAAGTAATTTTTTGTCTTTACATTTTTATCAATATCAGGTATCAATCTTTTTCATAACTAATTGCAAACAAGGCAAAAGGTTCCGTTCGCTCGAGTGGAAACAAGGGTTATTTTGAATTTTGAAAAAAACATTTTGGGGCTGTAGCTCAGTTGGGAGAGCGAATGGTTCGCAATCATTAGGTCGGGAGTTCGATCCTCCTCAGCTCCACCAATTCA
>CAYXBH010000045.1:0-8993 GCA_964463185.1 uncultured Azospirillum sp.
TTTATTCTTTCAAAACAAGGGAAGTTTTTTTTATAATAGCATAAATTACAGCTTGAAATGAATAAATAACTGCGTGGTAGATGGGACAGAGATTTCCTCATCTGCGGCATTGTTGGCTTCGATAAACTCGTTACGTAATTTATTTATATGCATGGAAAAACTCCTTTCAGTTTGTTGAAACTGATAGAAGTCTATAGGAAATTGTAAAACAAGGTAAACATTGGAAGGGTTCCAACCTTTAAGCAAACCTGAGAAAATCAAGGCCTAGAAGGGTGTCACCCTTTTGTTTTATTTAGTTTGCTTTATTTGTCCGCCTTTTTGTTTTTCCGGCAACCTTAACATTGTAGCCATACAATCGGCTATTCTGTTGCTTACTTCTATATCTGCTTCTTTTGCTTCTTTTTTTATATCTTCTATTAAATTATACTTTTTAGGCTGGTCAACCTTTGACACATACCCTTTTTTTATCATAATGTTAAGCAATTCTAAATAAGGGGTAGAGTAATCACTGGTATCTACAACTTGTTTATTAGTAGAGGGGGCATTTTCTTTTGTTGGAATATAAGCTTTTAATTCAGAAACTTTTAACTCAAAAGAATCACAAAAGGCTTTTTGGGAGTTAGCATCCAAAAAAACTATCCCACGCGGTTCTTTTATTCTTAAAACTCCCACACGATATTCTGTAGAACGTTCTTCACAAAAATCAAATTCACCTTTGCAATTCTCAAAAGATGTTGTGTGGCTCCTATTGTCTAGCAAAAAAGGCGTGCCAACCGGTTTTATTTTTTTGTAATTTAATAATCTTTTTAATTTTGCGGCTGCTTTTTGCATGCCTCTACAATATTCAATAACTTCTTTGGCGTCTATTCTTTTGACATTTATTGTAGAGCGAATCTCAATACTATCTTCTTTTACATTGTTGTAATTAATGTGAAAGGAAAAAAATCAAAAAATCTTCTTCTTGGTGCATCAAGCAATTTCTCATCGTCTACGGGTATCCACCCAAAAGCTAAGAACTCTAGTGCTTCTCTAAAGTTACAAAATTCGGCTTCCCGTGGTGCAAATATATCTTCCATTTTCTTACATTTCCTTCAATGCTTCCTTAAATCAAGGCGCCAAGCCAAGGCGGTAAGGATTCCGCTTTTCGCCCCGTCGAGCTAGGCTTGGCAAGGATTAAAATCAATTTACCGTCTTAATCGTGAGTTTGACGCCTAAAGCCATAAGTAATTTATATATGGTTTCAAACCGCGGTTTTGTTTTCCCATTTAAAGACCTATACAGACTTTCGCGACTTACCCCGGCTTGTTTCGCCAGCGCCTGAAAACCTTTTGCTTTTGCCTCGTCGTTAATCGCTCTTATGATATATTCGGTAACGGTTTTAATATACTGTTTAATGTCTTCATCAGTTTTTAATATACATTTTCCGTTATACCATATTTCGCCGGAATCAATATCTATGTCATCCGTCCAGGCTATACCATAACCGCCACAATCAACCCTACCTTTGGCAAACAGCCCCGGAATATCCTTTAACGGCTTAAGGACTTCGTTTTTCTCAAAAAGCGGCTTCATATCATACAGTTTTTGTACGCCGCTTATAAATTCGGCTTTTATGATAAAATCCGGCAAAAAGTTTATTTTCTTTATTTTGTTAAACATCGTCGGCCTCCTTATTTAAGCGGTGGTAATACATTGCCGTTAAACAAGCAGGCTTATATCAACACTCAAAACTTTTGCTATAGCTTTTATTGTACCTATACTACCTTCGCTTTTGCCGCTTTCAATTTTTCTAATCTGTTCAACCGATTTGTTTATTGCTAATGCTAAAGCCTCTTGTGTTAAACCGCGATATTCCCGGCAAACTTTAACTTTATTTTCATCACCCAGCAAAAGGCGGTTTACAAATTCAGAGGGGTAAACTTCCATTTCTCCCCGCGCTATTTTATCACTGATTGCCTTTGCTTCTACAGCGTCTTGTAAGTCTTCTATCGTTTCCTGCAATTTCTCCCACATAGCAAAAGGAATAACGGCGTATTTTTTACCCTCAAGTGTTACAAATTCTGCATTCATTGCCTTAACTCCTTATAAATGTTTTTACGGTGTCCAATTTTTACAATGCTCAAAATAAGCCCGCTTTCATCAAAAACAACACGATAATCACCAACCCGCAACCGATAAAAAGGCAAGCCCTTTAATTTCTTTACTTGGTTTTTAAGAGCATCGGGGCTTTCGGCATATTGCTCAATCTTGGTAATAATCTTATATTTTTCACTTCGTTGTAGTTTGCCTAAAAAATCTAAAGCCTGTTTTGAATAGTTAATTGTTTTCATCAGTAACCTTTCTTTTCTATTTTTATTATAGTAATTAAATTACTATAAGTCAATATAAATTGATGTAAGTTAATGTATTTTAATTATCCTATATTTGCTCTTGGAAATGCTATAATATTGTTTGCCTCTGGTTTTTCTCTTAATCCTGCCTGTTCAAGTATGTAGTCTTCAATCATCTGCATAGGACGGCGTAAACTTTCGATTTCAAACTGTATATAACCAGCAGTTACATCGCTTTCTGAATGGTTTAATAATTTCTTAAGTGTAAAGTTTGTTATGTTAGGTATGTGGTTGTTAGCAATGCTTGCGAAAGTACGCCGCAAATCGTGCAATGAAAAGTTTACGCCACATCCTTCGGCTATTTCTTTTATTGCTTTGCGGTGGTTTTTTATATGCCCACTTTTATTGTTTGCCGGAAATAGATAGTCATCAGGGGCTAACCCTTCACATAACTCTTTTGTAAAATTAAATAGCCAATCGCCTAAAGGTAAAACGTGCTTATGGTGGTTTTTGGTGTGTTTGAAAGTAACCGTCCTGTCTTCAAAATCAATATCACGTCTTTGTAAACAAGCGGCTTCTTGGTCGCGACATCCGGTAAACAAAATAAACATACATTGTTTTTTAGCCGTTTGTATCTGCGGCTTATCATAATCGTTAATTGTTAAGCCATAGAAAAAGCTTTTTATTTGTGCCGGTTTAATATAAGTGTCCCGCCGCTCTATACGATTCCACAATTTAAGGATTGTTAAACGGGCGCACGGGTTTGACGGTATTAAAGGCTTGCCGTCTACCGCATATTTTTCCATTGCAAAGTTTAACAATGCCCGCAAAAAGCGAAAGTGTAAATTTGCCAGCGCTGGCGCGGTTTTACTTTTGGCTTTAAATTTTCGTTCTATCATTTCCCGATTGATTGAAACAACAGGCTTGTTTTGCCATTCCTTAAACGTGGTTTTCATCGCCCCGTCATAATCTGTTATTGTCCTTATACCTAAAGGGCGTGTGTCTTTATATGCAGCGTCAGAATTATATTTTAGAAAACCTCTGCACTCTACTAAAACTTATATTCTTAAAGTATTTAGTTTTCCGCTATTGAAGAAAAAAAATAAACCCAATAAAATTAAATATTATTTTCTAGGAATTCCTATTTGGAAAACTAAAATCAAAGATAATACTCAAAAAGGATACTTATTTGGGGTGTTTCCTTTGTTAAAACATATATATAAATAACACTCTATGGATATCAAAGGAAAACAAAGAAAGGGAGCAAAAGCTCCCTTTCTTTGTTTATGGAAAATTATTCTCTTCTCCAGACACACATTAAAAATTACCGCCGGAAACAAGATTTCCTTTAGACGTTTCCGGCACATCGCGAAAATGTCGCACCTGCTCCCAAACAGTAGCAGCTGTTGACGGAGAATAACGGCGAAAAACAAAATCAACCCGATAAAAAGCCGCCCTGACCTGTCTGGCCTCAGCCGCAAAACACAAAGGCATGCTAGAAAACAAAAAGGTCTGACAATTTTTCGACAAAGCCAGATATTCTTTACCTTCACGTCGAAGTTTCAGCCATCTTTCTCCTTTTGGGCAGCCTTTACACGGATTGGCACGGATACAGACAGCGCTCGTAAACAGCGGCGTATCTTGGAACACGGACATCACCACCGGCAGCGGCGAGGTCTCAGCAAGGGTGCGCATATTATCCAGACAATCTTCAACCGAAAGCGTAACCCGCCCGGCTCTTATATCTTTTGCTGCCTGAACGGCCTGCGTGTTAAGCATATAAAGACTGCCGTCAAAAGAAAGATCTATTCCCTTTTCCGGCAGAAGCGACAGCCCCCACCAGTTGCCGATTTCCCATTTTTTATACCCGCCGGAAAGCAAACGCCGCACCAAATCGGCATAAACAACCGGATGCCGCTCAAGCGCAGGAAGTCCGATTCTGATTTTATTTTTCGGCAGTTTTTTCAACTCTTCAACGTCAAAATCGGAATTGATGACCACCGTTATTTCATCAACCTCACTCAAATCTATTTCTGTCAGCGTATTTATGTCATCGGTACGGATAATCCAGCCGCCTTCTTTTCCACCGTACGGGGCATCAATCATCGGCAGATCGGCACCGCCGGTTTCCGGTTCAATTTTTGCATACAAAGCGCGGCGCAACTCGTTCAGCACGGAAACGGGAACAAACAGAGCCTCCGGATTCTCCGTTTCAAGCGCAGACAGCTCAAAAGGCGTATTACCAGTTTTGGCAAAGGCGCCGCGGACAGTGTCCGCCACTTTGTTTCCGTCGTTTGCCGGCAAAAACTCTCCGGCCATTTCCGCCGTTTGCCCGCCGGCCGCCGCGATAATCTTGTCCCGGCCGATAATCACCCTGACCTCAAGTGGGATCCGCTGGCGAAATTCACCCGGCCGCGGACGAAAATAGTCATAAGCGCCTTTCACCCGACCGGACGAAGCTAGATAAACAGACATCCCCTTTACCAAAGTCGGCGCCCGCGGCGGTAGAAAAATCACCATTTCTTCCCCTGCTTTAGCCTCAAAAATATTTTTTCTGGCTACCTGCATCTGCCGCAACGAGAAACCGAACGGTTTTTCCTCTCCCGGCACATCAATCTGAATACCGTCGTGACATGCAATATCATGCCGGGTATGAAGGCTGAACCAGCCTTTTCCCGTCTGTTCAATCTTCCCGACAAAAAGCCCACGATGCCCGACAAATTCGGAATCAACCACCGTCTTGTCTTTTCCGTGCAGATGAAATTCCGACCACGGACGAGAAAAAATCTGCCGGATATTTTCTTCCCTTTTCTCATCACAGCCCTTGCCATCCAGTATCCGCCGGTAATAATCGGTAACCGCCGCCACATAAAGGGCGTTTTTCTTGCGCCCCTCAATTTTCAGCGACGTAACCGGCATTTTCAGAATATCATCTTTTAAGGCCATATCTTTCATCGAAAAATAATGTTTGCTGCCGCTTTCTCCTGCAAATTCCGACCGACAGGGGTACAAACATTTACCGCGGTTGGCACTGCGTCCGCATTCAAGCGACGAGAACAAACACATTCCGCTGTAAGAATAGCAAAGCGCACCATGAATAAAAGCCTCGGTTTCTAAACCGGGAACAGCCGCAATCTCCTTAATTTCGGACAAAGTCAGCTCCCGTGCCAGCACCACCCGCGAAAACCCGGCTTTCTGCAAAGCAAGGGCGCCCTCCTTATTATGCACCGCCATCTGTGTACTGGCATGCAATTCCAGCTCAGAATATTTTTCCCGGATAATCCGCGCCACACCCAAATCCTGCAAAATCACCGCATCTACTCGGCAGCGGGAACAAATATCAAGGCTTTTCATCAGCTCCAACAGTTCATTTTCTTCCACCAGTGTATTGACGGCGGCATAAACCTTCCGCCCCTTGGCGTGGGCAAAACCGACAAATTCGTTTAACTCATCTTCATCAAAATTCGCCGCCGTTGCCCGTGCTGAAAAATGTTTTAATCCTAGATAAACGGCATCAGCACCGTAATAAACGGCGGCATATCCGGCTTCAATATCCCCTGCCGGCGCCAACAATTCTTTTTTCATATCCGTTTTCCCTATCGCAGCTGGCTTCTGTATAACGAGGCATACACACCGTTTTCTTTGGCCAGCAATTCGTCATGAGTACCACTTTCGACAATTTCCCCGTAGTTAACCACCACAATCCGGTCAGCATTGCGCACGGTTGAAAGTCTGTGGGCAACAATAAACACCGTCCGGTCTTTCATCAGGTTATCGATTGCCTGCTGAACCACCGCCTCCGATTTGTTGTCAAGCGCAGAAGTCGCCTCATCCAAAATAACGATCTGTGCATTTTTCAAAAATGCCCGAGCAATCGCAATCCGTTGTTTCTGCCCACCGGAAAGCAGCACCCCGCGCTCACCGATTTCGGTATCAAGCCCCTTGTCGAGCGAACTGATAAACTCTTCCAGACAAGCGTCTTTAACGGCTCTCTTCAGCTCGTCTTCCGTTGCATTTTCTTTTCCAAGCAGGATGTTTTCGCGGATTGTTCCGGTAAACAGGAAGTTATCCTGAAAAACGATAGCAATATTATCGCGCAACGAATTAAGCGTATAGTTGCGAATATCCACATCGTCAATCAACACGGCTCCAGCATTAACCTCGTAAAAACGAGGCAACAGATTAACCAATGTTGTTTTGCCACCGCCGGAGTTGCCGACAAAGGCAATCGTCTGCCCAATGTCAATTTTCATATTGATGTGTTTTAAGACCGGATGGCCTTTTACATATTCAAAGCAGACATCACGATACTCAATCCCTTTGGCAATACCTTTCAGCTCCTTTGCATTTGGACGGTTGCGAATGGCCGGCAGTTTCTCCAGCTTGGCAAAAACACGTTCCATTGCCATAAAAGCCATCTGGACGTTGTTATAATTGTTGCCGATGGATTTGATCGGATTATAAAGCAAAATCAGTGCAGTAATAAACGATACAAAATTACCAGCCGAGATCTGATGATGAACAATCAGATAACTGCCTGTCCAGATAACCGCGGCAATACCAAGGGAAACGATAAAATGCATTAGTGGTGACATCATCCCTGTCCGTTGGATCATTTTGATGCCGAGCTTAAACATCTGGGTCAGCGTATCACGAAAACGCTTACGCTGATAATCATAAAGATTGTAAGAGGCAATAATCCGGTTGCCATTATAAGTTTCGTTATAATGACTCATAACCGCAGATCCGGAAAAGATCGTCTTATCCATCACCGATTTTATCCGTCGGCGGACGGTTGTCAACGGATAAAGTGCACCGAACAAAACCACCACCGCAATCAACGCCAGCTGCCAGGAATTATAAAACAAAACCGCCACCAGCGACACCGACGAAAAAACCCGGGTCGTAAACAGCTTCAGGTTTGAGAGCAACCCGTTGCAAGCTGTATCAACATCGCTGTTATAGCCGAACAAAACCTGCCCCGACGTCATCTTGTCAAAAAAAGAGGCGTCGCAGGCCATCAACCGGTCAAATAAATCCATTTTCACATCATTGGCAATTCTGCGGCCGACCCAGGTATTAAGATATGTCCCCGCATAATTCAGCAGGCTCTGCAAACAACTGAAAACAATAATCAAAATCGGAATATAACTGGTAGCACTGGTGCTTTTCTCCACCATCACCACATCCATATACGGCTTAAGCGACCAGGCGATCACCGCGTCCATCGACCCAATGGGGATAGTGATCAGAACAGAAAGCAACGCCCGCAGCCAGTACGGACGCACATAAGGATAAATTTTCCGATAATTCTTTACGGCATTGATAGAGGTTATTTTTTCCTTTAATTTTGCAAGCATTTCCCGCCACACATGATTAATCACCGCACTAGTATATTTATTTTTTACATAAAAGCCAAGCAATTTATATAAAATTATTATTCTGTCTGCATAATTTCGGCTCCCATCGCAGTTCGTCAATCCATCAGGCTATTCCCAAAGTTTGGCGCCTGCTCAAAGCCGGGTCACTCCAGCTCCGCGGCGGCTCTTTCCCCGGCAATCATCTACTTTTTCTTTTACCGAAAACCAGATTTCAACGATTGCCATTTTAGAATTACAAAAACGGGAGTAAATACAGCTTTGTTCCCGTTTTTTCTAATATGCATACGGCATTTTACCGATTCTGACCTCCGTCCTCATTTTCAGTGGCAGCTTTTTCTTCCCGAACTAGCTGTTGCGTCTTCTGGTCATAACGGACATTCAGTTCCACCGGTTCTCCGCCTGAACGCAGTTGAATGGCCAGATCAATAATATTGTCTCCCATATCTATCCCCCTTTCCTGCGTTCCACCATGAATCACCATTCCTCTCCTGCCCAGTGTGTCGGTAGTAAAATCGGGCAGCATCCATACTCGGTAGTCGCCCCACAGGGCATAACCGCCCGGCCATTCTCCCCGCCCAAAAGCGCCCTTTATCCTCTCCCAGACAGAAGCATCGTAGTAGCGCTGCATCTGATCGATAGAAACCCACCATTTGCCTTCCGGCACCCGACTTTTTTCGTTTGTTTTTTCCGCCACATAAACTTCAAACTGCCGGTTCCAATTATAAAACGGCATATAAAGAAATGCAGCCGCTGTCAATAAAGGTAGCAGCAACACGCCCAAAGCCGTTTTAGCATATTTTTTCCACCAGAAAAAAACACCTGCTACCATCATTATGGTCAGAAAAGGGATATAAATGCTGTTAAAGGAAAAATAGACCTCCGGATCGGAGTACAGCCACCCCCATTGCGGATATCCCCAGTAAACAAATTGATCCTGCAGATATTCCCGGTAAAAACAGTCAGCCATCAACGCCAGATAAAACAGGTTGGCACCCATCAGCAAACAAAAGAAAACATATTCTGCAACTTTCTTCATGCTTCAACCTCCAAGAAAAAATAATCATACGTTTTAGCCACGATAACATTAAAATAAACAAACAGCGGAGAGCCCGCAACAATCGCAATCCAGCTCCCCACCCCTACGGCCTGACCAGCCAGTTCCAAAGCGGCAAAAACACCTTCAAACAAAAAAAGCAGAAAATTCATCCGCCAATAATTTCCCTTTGTTTTGGCAAATGCCGTCCGCAAAGAACCGCTACGGCCAAGCAAAGAGCTGATCCAG
>CAYXBH010000046.1:0-8788 GCA_964463185.1 uncultured Azospirillum sp.
TGTTCAAATTCCAGATTCTGCGCTGCCTCTTTCATCAGTTTGGTCAGTTCCTTAATCTGTTTTTCAATATCCTGTGCATCGCCGGCAGCACCCGCTTTGTCGTCAATGTAATCCATGGCGGTCATTTCGCTTAAGGTTGAAGAAATGCTCTTTTTGATCGTTTGCGGAGTGATGCCGTGTTCCAGATTATATTGCAGTTGTTTGGTGCGGCGGCGTTCAGTTTCGCTAACAGCCTCTTTAATGGAGCCGGTCATTTTGTCAGCATAGAGGATAACCCTGCTGTCGGCATTGCGGGCAGCACGGCCGATAGTCTGGATCAGTGAGCTGGTTGACCGCAGAAAGCCTTCTTTGTCGGCGTCGAGAATGGCAACAAGCGAACATTCCGGAATATCCAGGCCTTCGCGCAGGAGGTTGATGCCGACCAATACGTCAAAGAGCCCCATTCGCAGGTTGCGGATAATTTCAATGCGCTCCAAAGTCTGGATATCAGAGTGCATATAGCGAACTTTAATGCCGTTTTCGTTTAAATATTCGGTCAGGTCTTCAGCCATTTTTTTTGTGAGAGTAGTAACCAGCACGCGTTCACCTTTGTCGGCGGTTTTGCGACATTCTTCCATCAGATCGTCGATCTGGTTTTCGACCGGGCGGATCAGGCAAACGGGGTCGGCCAGGCCGGTTGGGCGGATAATCTGTTCGACAAAAACGCCCTTGCTCTGCGCCAGTTCCCAGTCACCGGGAGTGGCGGAAACAAAAATGGTTTGCGGACGCATTTTGTCCCATTCTTCCAGTTTGAGCGGCCGGTTGTCAAGGCAGGAGGGAAGGCGGAAACCATATTCTGAAAGTGTGCTTTTGCGGTTGCGGTCGCCACGGTACATACCGCCGATCTGCGGCACGGAAATATGGCTTTCGTCGATGAACAGCAGGGCGTCTTTCGGCAGATATTCAAACAGTGTCGGTGGCGGTTCACCGGGTGCACGGCCGGTCAGGTAGCGGGAATAGTTTTCAATGCCCTTGCAGTGGCCGGTAGTTTCCAACATTTCAAGATCAAAGCGGGTGCGTTGCTCCAGGCGCTGGGCTTCAAGCAGTTTGTTGTTGTTTCTGAACCATTCAAGCCGGGGGGGCAGATCTTCTTTGATGCGGGAAATTGCCTGTGACAGGGTTGGCCGTGGGGTAACATAGTGGCTGGCAGGATAGACGACAACCCGCTCCAGGGCAGATGTTTTTTTGCCGGTGAGGGCATCAAATTCGTAAATATCCTCGATTTCGTCGCCAAAAAAGGATATGCGCCAGGCGCGGTCTTCCAGGTGGGCGGGGAAAATGTCAAGAGTGTCGCCCTGCATACGGAACGTGCCGCGGACAAAGTTTAACTGATTGCGTTCGTATTGCAGTTCCGACAGCCGTCGGCAGATTTCCTGCGGGTCGGCGTTTTCGTCTTTTTTGAGCTCAAGCGTCATTGCTGAATAGGAGGCTACGTCGCCCAAGCCGTAAATGCAGGATACGGAAGCGACGATGATAACGTCGCGGCTCTCGAGGATGCTGCGGGTGGCCGAGTTGCGCATACGGTCGATCTGTTCATTGATGGCGGAATCTTTTTCGATATAGGTGTCGGTTTTGGGGATGTAGGCTTCTGGCTGATAATAGTCGTAGTAGGAAACAAAATATTCCACATGGTTGTGGGGAAAAAATTCTTTCATCTCGCTATAGAGCTGCGCCGCCAGAATTTTATTGGGAGCCATAATCAGGGCGGGGCGCTGGCTTTGCTCGATGATTTTGGCCATGGTAAATGTTTTGCCCGAGCCGGTAACCCCGAGTAGCACCTGGTTTCTTTCGCCCTGTCTGAGCCCTCCGCAAAGTTCTCTGATGGCCTGTGGCTGATCGCCGGCTGGTTCGAACGGACTTTCTATTTTAAATTCTTTGTTCATATTTGTTTTTTTAGTTTGTTGTAACGGTTGTTTTTATCCGTCTGACTAAAAATTATGATTGCCGGTGGTGGCCAGCATTTGTTCGGTAACTTCTCTGGCTTTGTCCAGCCGGATGCGGGTGAGGATGGCGGCTGCGTCTTCTGTTCTCATCATCTGCAGCAGGCTGATGATTTCCCGGCTGTCCATGGTTTCGATAATACGGGCGGCATCTTCTGGTGCCATGCGTGCGTAAATTCCGGCCAGGCGCCGGCCGTAAAACAGGCTTTCTTCTGGAAGAGTGTCAAATTGCGGAATCCTGGGGGTGGCAGCCAGAGCATCGGCGTCCAGATGCCGGCGGATGGCCTCTTCCATTTCCGGACTGCCGGGGCGTGGTTGTGGCAGCGCAGCAGGGCTGGAGGTGTTTGCTTCCGTAATTTTTATCATCACTGGTTGTGCGGCATTTTGGGGTGCGGGATGTTTTGGCCGTTCGGAAAGGTTGTTTATTTTGAGGATGAAAAGTGCCGTCAATAAGCCGCAAAGCATAAAAAACGGCAGGGATTTTCGGATCATGCGTTTCTCCTTATTTGATTGAACGCAGAGCCTGCAGCAGTTCCTGTTCGGCTTCGGAGGCCGGTTCCCCGTTGTTTTTGTGAGTTGTTGTTTTCAAAAAAGAGGACAGATTGCCGTCATCTTTTTCCGGGGTGTTGGGGGCTTCTTTTTCGGCGTCGGTGCGGGCAGCCGGGCGGGATTGTCCGGCTGGGGAAATATTTTTTTCAAAAGTGTTTGCCGCCTGCAACAGAGCCTCGGCCAGTTCGGTCATTTTTTGCCGGTTTTGGCGCATTTGTCCCAGTTCGTAGCATAATTTTGCCGTGTAGAAAATGGCGGGGATCAGCAGGACGATGGTAGCGATATTTATCCAAAGTTCAATTTGTGTCATTTTCAATTACCTTAGTTATCAGTTTGGCGACAATCCGGGAGCCTTTTCTGCCGACGGAAACTTTCAGTGGCTTAAGGCCACGGGTTGCCAGTTCAGCTGGGTCTGACGCTTTTATCCCGAGGGGAAAAAAGGTTCCCGTCCGCCAGTTTAAAATCTCCCTTAACGGGTGCAACTGTGGCGGTGTGCGGAGAACCAGCGTTATTTTTCCGTCGGGCAGGCTTTGTATCCGGGCATCATTGGGACGCCTTGGGAAAAACGTCTTTTGCGGTGTTTTTGGATCGACGTCCGGCACCTTGAAACATAAACAGAGTTTAGCCTCTCTGTTGCAGATGTCAAGCTGTATCCCGAAAGAAACAAAATTTGTTTTGTTAAAAGCGGTTGTGGGTAGCAGACGGCAGCTTTTATCCGAGCGGGGAAAGGAGAGGGCACAGCAGACCGCAGTTGTTAGTGTTTCCATATATTTTTTGACAATTGCCAGGGAAAGTCCTTTCATTTTTCCGTGGCCGGTATACGGGGTTGCGAGGGCAGTGGCAACCAAAGCGCCGGCGCTTTCCCCGTTGAGCAGACAGAAAGTTTCCTGTCCGGGCACTTCCAGCCGGAAACAGAGTGTTTCTTCGGAAAGAGAGAGTACGGGGGTGAGGGGGGCCGGGGTTGTCCGGATGGTGGGTGGTGTGCGCAAAAATGTTTTAAGTTCCCTGGCAAATGCCGCAGCTATCTGTTCTTCCCGTCCGGAAAAACAGGCTTTTTTGTAGCAGGCGGTGGCAAGGACGGCATTGGTTCCCCGTTGTTCGCGGGGACGGAGAAAGAAGGCTATTTCTTCCGGACAAAGAATGTTATTTTTCTGAGGAGCGGTGGGGTTTTTCATGGTAGCTCCCGTTTGAAGCATATGCAATCAACTGTTTCCGAAAGCGGTTGATTGCAGGGGATGGCATCGTTAGGGACTTTTTGTCTGCTGTTTTTTTCTCCAATCAGCAAGCAGACGACGACTGCGGTAGCCAGCACCAGCAGCAGGTGGCGGGCCAGCCGGTTGTTTTGGGAGCGGGAAATCTGGTTGATTTTTACCATTTTCAAATATCTCTTGTCGCTTTTCTGGCTTTTGCCGACAATAGTAAAACATTTTGCCTCTGTGGCAAAGTTAAAAATGAATTTATAAGCTGTTTTTTATTATTTTTATGGTGTAAAACCCCGAGCTTTAGCTATGGGGATATGAACTATATGAATAATCACAAGTATATTCGCAATTATCTAATTGTTGTATGGTAGAGCCTGTGAAATATAAAGTAAGTTGCAATAAGAGATTTGTTCATTCGCAAACACTCGTTCCACAAAACATAGTATTTTTGTTTAACAATCATTACACCATGTCAATGGAACTGAAACTATACCAGTCCATTTTGTTCTCGTCCTCCCCCTCCCCCTAATGTCATGCCCGACCTGATCGGGCATCCAGTTAAACATAAGGCCTCTTTATTGACTGGATTCTCGGGTCAAGCCCGAGAATGACAATAAAAAAATGTGCCTGAGAATGACAGGGAGGGGGTATGGCTCGGATCAAGATCTTAAGAATGTATGAATTTATGACTAGTTAATATTGATTTAAGGGTGAAATATTTTTATAGTCTATAAATACTATAGTTTTATGGAACAGAGTGTTCGCAAATGAACGTGCTCCGTTTGCGGAGCGGAACACGACAGAGATGAAATGTTGCGAATATATTACGTGAAAGAATGTGCATGGAATGATAACAGGGCGGGACATGCACAGATTGACGCCTGTAGACATTGTATAAAACCTTTGGAGGTGCAAACCAAAGAAGGCAGAGGGGGAAACGGGAAACTCCTGTCTTCAGGTATGGGGAGCGTCAGGAAAAAACTTACCGGAGGAACAGGGATGTTTGTTTTGTTACAAATATGTGAAATCTGGTGACTTTTCTTTTATAATTGCTTTTTTTTTAAGGCTATTTGTGTTACACTGGCAATAGATGTAGTTTTTTTAGGTGTGCCGATGTATTTGTGGGTTATTATAGCGACGTTTATTACCGCGCTGTTTGCGTTGAATATTTCGATTCGTCCTGATATCAGGGAGCTGTACGTTGAACCGCAGGCGCAGACAGTGGTTACCAAACTTTATGTTCAACACCGTGCGGCGATGAACTATATTTCCAATCGCAACCGTAATGCAACGGCTGGAACCATAAGCTACATGCAGGGCGAGCTGACCGCCGAGGATCTTGAAAATGATCTGCCGTATGGTTTTCAGCAGGACAGTGGGGTTTCGAAGTTTACGACCTGGGTCTACTGTCTGGACAAGGACAATCTGGAGAGTACCGGTGTTGCGGCTTTGCCGTCGAGCTGCACGGCATCGCTTCCGTCCGAGGAAAGCGGAAGTGCGGAAAGCGGAAGTGCGGAAAGCGACGGGGATGACGAGACCGAGAATACGGATCTGGGGGACGGTTCCAGCTGTTGCAGCGGCTCCTCGACGGTTGTTTATCTGGTAACGTATGGCTGCGTGCCGCTCAAGTGGAGGGATACGCGTTCTGGCAAACCAAGTGCCACGTTGCTGAACGCCATGAAAACAACGACTGGTTACATCCATGGGATGGGGTATGCCATTGACCGGGACGAACTGGCCGATGAGCTTTATCAGGGAAGCTCCTCATACGGGGAATCCATGTATACGGAAGATATAGAAACCCCGATGGGGGTTTATGGCCAGGGCGGGCTGTTTTACACGCCCATTCCCGCCTATATTTCGGATACGAACGCGGGGACGGATTCTTTTGCCGTCAAATGTGGTTCTTTAAGGGAGGATAGTGGAGATTACGATCCTTACGAGATGGGGAACCTGGATAATTGGTATAGTAGCTGCGACTATTGTCTGGTTTATATGTCCAAGTTTTAGCTAAGAGGGGAAAGAAGATGAAAAAGAAGTTTAATCGCATGAATGAAGCCGGAACGATGCTGGTGGAAGCGATGGCCATGCTGGGGCTGATAGCAATGGTAACCCCTATATTGTATAAAAAAGCGGCGGAGCGGACAACCGAGCTCCAGGATATTAACGCTTCAAACCAACTGCGTGTGCTGGCCAATTCCATGGATGCGTACATAAAAGACAACTTTACCCGGATCTCAAACGGGGAAACAGTGGTTAACAGCTGTAATGAGGATACGGTCGATTATAGCACGATGGATAGCGATGGCTATGTTACTTTCGACATGTCGCATTTGTGCGAATATCTTCCTTATGGCTTTTTGAAAGACGGGGAAACCCAGGACAGCAAGCTGTTCACCAGCGACTATGAGGTTGCTTTGAAAAAGACGACCGGCATCGAAGAAAACGATGACGGCGAAGACGTAGTGGTTGCAGAAACAATTACCGGCTTTTTGACAGCGGTTCCGAACGAAGGGGAAAATTTTCCTTCAACCCGGCTGGCGCGGATTGCTACCATGGTTGGCAGCAATGGCGGCTATGTGCAGGATGATGGTACGGTTATGGGTGCGCAGGGGATCTGGCGGCTGGAAGAAGCCAGTGATGTCGGGCTGGAAAACCTGTCGCCGCGGACTTTGGTGATTTCTTCCCTGCAACCGATTTCTTCCCAGGGGCTGGCCAATGAAGACGTTTTGCACCGCAAAACCGAGCGGCAGAATGACTATGTGCTGAACTCTATGGAAACAGACCTGTTTATGAGCTACAACGACAAAAATCACAATATCCGCCAGGTCAACCAGATTATCATGGCTCCACAGCTGGAGTGGATGGTGGGCGGTGATATGAACGATTTTAAACGAGACGATGAACCGAGTATGGAATATGGCCAGTCATACGGTGCAAATCTGGATTACACCCTTTACATTGGCGAGAAAGGCGGTGCTTATATGGAAGGTAATCTGGCCGCGCTGTCCTCATTGTTCACGGTCAGAAGCGAAGAAGGGGAAAACGGTGGTATCAAGTATTATGGAACCAATACCATCAAGACAACAGGTAGTGATGGCAATGAGATAGAGAGTACGGAAAAAGGCAATGCCTTGTTCAGCGTTACGTCGGAGAAAATGGAATATGGTAATATCGGCAGTACGGCGGGGGGGTTGTTGACGGTGGATAAAGATGACAGTTCGATGACATTTGTTTCCAAAACGACAGATACTGATAAAACTACCGGAGAAGAGGTACTTAAGAGCACACAATATCTGATTGACGCCAACTCCGCGCGTGTCAATGTAATGGATGGTGCTTTGATGGTGCTCAACCCGGAAAATAATATATCAGGCGCAAAGTATGAAGAGACCTCTCTCAATTTGTGGGGGGAAAGTAACGCGGTTCCGTCGGTGGTTATTGGTGGTGGCAACGTTTACGAAGGGGCTTACACGTCTTATCTGTATAAAGGAACAGGAACAGACAGGACGCCTTCATTTGAAGATGACGGCAGTTTTATCAGCAGTAATTTTACCGGCAGATATGCGTTGACGGTCAACGGTCCGGCCTTTATCAAAGATAGCCTGCAAACGCTCAAACATAAAGCATACGATATTGACGCGGCTAAATTGCGCGCCGGCATGCGTTCGGAAGATTTTGACGAAGTTACTGAGGATGATGATTTCTATATGGTCGTCGAACAAAAGGGAACGGTCGACGAAGAAAGTGGTGCAATGCCGGGCAGAATGCTGGTCGGAAGGTATGAAGATAAAGTCTGGAGCCCTGGCAGCAGCTCTGATCGTTATCGTTATCGTTTGCAAATTGCAGAGGCGGACGGAACTGTTAAGGATGCCAGTGGAAATGTGACAACGACTGTTTCAGCCGGTATCAGTATGGAGCATCCATCCGGTATCAACATCAGATCCGGTGATTCTAATGCCACTTTAAGAAAGGATACGCATATAGCCTTAGTGGGAATTGACGAAGATTATCCTACCAGTAGTACTAATATCGACAATTTGATTGATCCGGGACAGATTAAGTTGGGGGCTTATAGAGCTATTACTTTGTCAACGGTTCATAATGCGGGTGGTTTTATTGATAAGGGGATAGTATCTTTGCAGGATGATATGTTAAGAGCCTATAATGTCTTAGATGGCGTCGATGATTATGGTTATTTGGATTCTGTTTCCGATGAAGTGCGTTTTATGTCAAGGAATGCTAACTGGGAAGATGGTAGAGATTTTGACAATATTTATACACGCGAAGATGGTAGTGACCAAGGGTTGTTTTTGTTAGGCGATATGGATTTTGTCCTGAGTGAAAAGAAGAAGGGACAATTTAGTGCCAATGGGGAGGAAAAAATGCGACCGGTCGTTGACATAAAAGCATATCGTGAGGATCGTTATATATCCTCACGTTTTTCCGGCGGATTTGCCATTTATGATTATGATGCTGGATATGATGCGACTGCTGTGGGGACAGGTATACCAGTTGAGTATCCGGATGAACCGTTCTATAATAAGGGCAACCCGTCGCTTTATGTCAGCAAAGGTGATTTCCAAATTTTGGCAACGGAAAAAAATGATGACGATGGTATAAGTAAAGGAGATATTATCCTGCAGGTTGACAATAATTCTGATACCAATGTCATTGCGGATGATGGCGATCGCGGCAGCGTTTATATCCGTAAAGGGGCTATTAATATTGCGGGTACACAATCTGTTAACAATACCCGGTTGATGAACAGTGAAATACAAAATGATTATCGGACAAAATTTATAAGCGGTAATGCTCTCAATGAGACTGTTTATCCGGTTGGGTATATTGCAGCTGATCGTTTTATTGCCCATGTGGCTCCGTCAGATGACGCGTTGACTGCTTCACAGAATAATAGTGATATTGTATCTGCAAACGGGGGAACTGTTGTACCTTATGAACGTTATGAAGTTAACCCGGCTTATACTTCGGTGATGCATGATATCAAGCTGACCACCCGCGGTGGTGCCCGGTTGAGTGATATTTTGCCGGATTTTA
>CAYXBH010000047.1:0-3067 GCA_964463185.1 uncultured Azospirillum sp.
GCCAAAGTTACCGTAACTGCCGACGACCTGAACAAGGCGATTATGAACGAGGCAAAAAAATACCCGGGGCAGGAAAAGACCGTTTTCGACTTTTATCTGAAAAATGCCAAAGCAGTAGAAACCCTGCGAGCGCCGGTGTTTGAAGAAAAAATTATTGACTTTGTGCTGGGCAAAGCCAAAGTTGAAGAAAAAATCGTTTCGGTCGAAGAACTGTATTCTTTTGATGAGGACATCAAATCGGCCAAAAAGAAAAAGGCTGTTGCCAAATAAAATCGCGTTTTATAAAAAACGGATATCAAAGAGGGAGGTTAAGGCCTCTCTTTTTGTTGCTTATGAGGATCTTTACTTGCCAAAACCGGCACCGTTCTTTAATATCAATTCTGCACCCAGTAGGGTGGGTGCGGTATCTTCAACATAATAAAAATTTCCTCGCCACTCACTATTTTCCGTCCGAACCTTGATGCCCTCTATTTCCAGCAGAAAATGGCGACTGGCATATTTTTCTTTCAAAGCCTGCAGGGCACACGAGCCAATTCAGCCCTTCCGGTGGTACGACACCCCGGCAAAATAGTCAAACATGGCCAGATCTTTGTAGCAGACAGTCATGGTCAGAATCTCCACCGATCCATCTTTGCTTTTGTCTTCAACAGGGAAAAAGGTTTTTGCTCTTCTTGGGGAGAAGCCGAAAGGTACAGTTTCCGTACTTCTGTCATCAGACCGACATCAGCGACGTTGACAAGTTTCATTAGTCTTTTCTGTTTATGGAGGTTGAAACAGGGACTGGATAAAATCAAAGACCGGCAGAATGTCGGCCTTTAAAATCGAAAAAAGCGGTTTATTCCGGGTCAATGATTTCAAATTTTAGGTTAACACCGCCGCCCGATAAAACCAGGTCGCCATTTTCAAAAGAAATATTTTCAACCATGTCTAGATTTTGGAAATATTCCGTTTCCGCTTTCATCATCGGTTCAGGTGCGGCCATCATAGTTGACCCAATGGCGGAGAATTTTATTTTGCTGCCGTCGAGTTCATAACTGCCGAAATAGCGGTTGACCGCCTGTCCGTAAAACTTGGGGGCTTCGGCATCAAAAGAAAGGGAAATCTCCATTCCCTCCGGAGCATTGAGAAGAATATAGTCATTGCCTTTGATTTTGGCAGTGTGATCTTTGCTGCAGGCTGCCAGCATCAGTCCGAAAATGAGTACACAGATTTTTTTCATGATATCTCCTGTTTGTATTAGTGAATCTTTATTTCTTACATACATACATATATATATACGCATTTTTAAGCTTTCCATTAAAAAATACGATTTTCCTCTCGTTTCCGCAAAAATCCGTCGCCAGCAAAAAAAAGCTCCCAAACCGGGAAGGTGAGGGAGCTTTAATGAGAGAAGTTTTTAGTCATTGTCTTAAAAGCTATCGAAGTCGACACGGGAGTCGTGCAACAGCTCTTTTAAAATGGAAAGACGCATTTCACTCTCATATCTTTCCATCCCCTTGTTTTGTTGAATACTGGCAATTTCTTCGCGCAACTCTGCGCAATTTTTGTCCAGATACTCTTCTCTGACTTCATCCTGGATATAATCCAGCTCTATTTTTTTTCGACACATAATTATGAATTTATAATTTTACTTCAATCATATTCTAGCTCTTTCTGGCTTTTTTGTCCAGAAAAATATTTTATTGACAGCGCAAAAATAGGTTTTAGACTGAAAATTCATAAATCAACACAAGGGGGCAGGATGATAAAAAAGACAACAATTGCAGTCATTTGCACGGCATTGATGAACACCAGTGCTTTTGCCAGAGACTGGACTTTTGAGGCTATGGGCAGAGCAAGGGCACTGGTTGGCTATGCCAAGCCCGATTCGCGATATTCCTATCATCAGTCACGCTATCACCTGCCGATGCGCCTTAACCTCAATCTGCTGGCTCAATACAGTTTCAATGCCGAGTATCAGCTGGGCTCATATCTCGATTTGGCCTACGGCGTTGATCAGGAGCTGAAAGACTACAACCACGGCTCCTGGGGCGAACAGGCCTATCTGATTTTGGATGCCCCTTTCGGTCGTGTAATCGGTGGTCAGAGTTATAATGCTGCTTACCAGCTTGGCGTTGGTGCGCCCGATGCAGGCATGTTCAGCGTCAATCAGAGCGATATTGTCAACTTTGTTGCCAATCCTAACTGGCAGCGCAGCCACCACGGCACTGCATACCGTACGCTCAATTCAACCGACATCAATACCGATGGCACTGCACCCAAAATCACCTACGTCAGCCCTGAATTTAACGGCACCATGATCGGCCTGACTTTTGTGCCGGAAAGTTACAGCCGCGATGGTCTGATTAACCGCCACGCCTCGTATAAGGACAAAGCCGGCTATATTGCTACCTTATATCACAACCGGGAGCTGGGCAACGCCAGTCTCTCGGCGTCGCTTGCAGCTGCGCATTTCGATGATATCGACAATGAACTTTCCGCCGGTCTGAGTCTGTATTACAAAGGCTGGACTTTGGGCGGAGCAGTTCGCCACACGTTTGTCGACCACAGACAGGCCAAAATGAATATGCTTGCACCCGACGGTTTTGATGCTTTTCGTGATGGCTGGGCAACCAATGTGGGCATCGGCTACGAAATCGGTCCGCTGAAAACGGCGCTGACTTATTTTTATGCTAAGGCCGATGGCAAAGATTATGAAGACCGCATTCTTCAGCTTTCCGGAAGCTGGCAGTTGAATAAGAATTTTGAGCTGCAGGCGGGGATTGCCCGCGGCGAATTTGATGGCAAAAACCCGACCGAAAGCAATCGGGGCTATGCTTTTGTTGCTGGCGTTAGCTTTAGGTTTTAGGAGCAGATCATGTCTAGAGTCTTATTGATTTCCGAAAACGAGGCGTTTGCTGCCGACTTAAAACAACAATTAGAACTGCTTGAAAACTGGGAAGTGCAAGAAAACTATTCTCCCAAAGTCGTATTTGACGCGGTGGTTGTTGACGACAACGCCGACAAGGCCGAGGAGCTGGGGAACTACCTGTTACATACACCTTTGTTCCTTTTGTGGTCAGGAGAA
>CAYXBH010000047.1:3167-8549 GCA_964463185.1 uncultured Azospirillum sp.
GGAGCTGGGGAACTACCTGTTACATACACCTTTGTTCCTTTTGTGGTCAGGAGAAACAGAATTACCGGAAATCGAAAACCTCCGCATCATACGCAAGCCTTTCCGGCTGGAAACCCTGCTCGATACGCTCCATGTGGCACTGGCCGCACTTATCTCGTCCGGCGGAGAACTGAAATTAAACGGTTGCTGCCTGAACATTGCGGCAAGGGAAATCCGCTATCCGGACGAAAGATTGCCAGTTAAGCTGACTGAGCGGGAAGTGGCCATTTTGAAATATCTGTACAAGTCCGGCAGCAAAATTGTCGGTAAGGCCGAATTGCTGGCAGAGGTCTGGGGCTATAACCCGGAAGCCACCACCCATACGGTGGAAACCCATATTTATCGCTTGCGGCAAAAAATTGAACAGGAGAGTGGTCCGGTGCAAGTGATTACAACCCGGGAAAACGGCTACAAACTGGTGGAATCCGACTGTTAACGATTCGTAAAAACTCCCTGGAGGGCATTCCTTTTACTGTCTGAACACAACGCCGACCGGAACATGGTCGGAGGGACGCTCGTGTCCGCGGCATTCCTTGAGGATAAAAGCCGACTGTAAACGTTCCATCAGCAGCTCGCTGACCCAGATGTGATCCAGTCGCCGCCCTTTGTTGTTGGTTTGCCAGTTCGGGTTGCGATAACTCCACCAGGTAAATATTTTTTCCGGCTCTGGATAAACCAGACGCACGGCGTCAAACAGTCCCGATTCTTGGTGCCATTTTTGCAGCTGGCTCGTTTCCGCCGGCGTGTGGGAAACAATTTTCAGCAACTGCCTGTGGTTCCAGACGTCGTTTTCCGAGGGAGCAACGTTAAAGTCGCCGCAGACCAGCACCGGCTTTTTCCGGTTTTCCTCCGCCAGTTCGGCAAACCAGGCATCCAACTCTTCAATAAACCGCAATTTGCGAGCAAATGCCAGATTTTCTTCTGGATCGGGAATGTCCCCACCAGCTGGAATATAAATATTGTGGATTTCAATTCCTTCCATACTGACGGCGGAAATGTGGCGGGCATCCGCTTTTCCCGCCCAGTCAAAACGGCGGACATCGGCAAGCGGCAACCGAGAAAGAATGGCCACGCCGTTGTAACCAGCCATGCCGTAAAGCGCGATATGCTCAAAACCGAGCATACGTACACCGTCAAAAGGGAAATCTTCTTCTTTGGCTTTAACTTCCTGTAGGCAGATGACATCGGGCTGCTGTTCGTCTACGATTCGTTTAAGTTCTTCCATCCTAATGCGCAGGGAATTGACATTCCAGCTCAGTATTTTGCTCATCAACGGCCTTTTTTAAGTTTAAGCGGGTTATTCTGCTTGTGGAACCGGAACAGCGATTCGTCGAGTTTCTCGTCCGTTTTGCTGCCGTAAAGCGAAACCGTAACCTCTACGCTCTGCGGATCAACAATTTTCCATTGCCGGAGTTCAAACGGCTGATTGTTAAATACCAGCGTAATCTGGCCAACGCCACCTTTGGCATATTCCACGGTTGCAATGGTTGTTCCCGAGTCCTGATAAAAGTCAGTTATCTTGATATTTTCGCCGTCGATTTTGATGTTGTTGCCCAGGATCAGACTGGCAGGGATGTCTTCGTAGTCGATGTTGCTGACCTGGTCAAGGTCTTTGTCGTGATAAACGATGAAATCGCCATTGCCAACAATCAGCACGTTGGTTGGCACATCATATTCCATACGGATCTTATTGGGTTTTTCAATCCACAATAGCCCTTCGGCGACATTGCCGTTGCTGGCGTTCTGAATGAAACGGGCTTCAAGCGTCGTAACCGAGTTTAGATAATTTTCGATTCTTCTGATATCGGAGCCGGTCGGAACGGCAGCAGAAGCAAAGGCCGGCAGCAGGGAAAGGCAGGCCACCGCAAGACATGCAGTTTTCATCATATAATTCCTGTGCTAAAATTAAAACCAAAAACAATATAATGAATTTCCACTCGTATTACAACCTTTTTACGGCGGAAATTCCCGCACTGGTAGGAAAAGCCAGAAACGATGGATGCAAAGTGAAAAATTTTGGGGGAATAATCATTTGTGGATAAAATGCGTTGGTTTCCGTTTTTCTATACAAGCGGTTGTGCATATTAACCTTTTTAATAAGATGTTGTTTTTGACGGTAAAATTTTTTTTGCAAAAAATTATCCACCAATGGCAAAAAAAAATTTTTACTTTTTTATATGCAGATAGGGGATTGTCAAGAGCAAAAATACAGTTTGTAAAATTTTTCCAGCTTGATGAAATAGGTTCTTTATTGCAGTATCAAAAATGTGCTGCGAGAACGGTTCATACTATGCAAAAAAGTTGTGTACTACTAGATATTGGTGTTGTTTACTTTTTTTTAATACTATATATAGTATATCGAGTATAAGTCAACTACTAGCCATGGAAAGGGATATATAAAGAGCGATGTCCGAAAATAAGTACAATGTTTTTAAAGGCAAGGAAACGAAAATCGCCAATGTGATCAAAAGAGACGGAACCATGGTTCCGTTTGATAGCGACAAAATTTACAACGCTATCCGCAAGGCTGGTGAATCTACCGGCGAGTATGGTGAGCAGGAAAGCTACCTGTTGACGGCACAGGTTTTGAAAGTTCTGGAACACAAATTCAGCGAATCCCTGCCGACCATCGAGTGCATTCAGGATGTGGTGGAACAGGTACTGATTTCTGCCAACTATTTCACCACCGCCAAAGCCTACATTCTTTATCGTGACCAGCGTCATCGCCTGCGCGGGGAGAAGAAAGTGATGGTCGATGTCGAAAGTTCGATTAACGAATATCTGGAAAAACTGGATTGGCGTGTCAATGCCAATGCCAACCAGGGCTACTCCAACGGCGGCCTGATCTTAAACGTTTCCGGCAAAGTTACTGCCAACTACTGGCTGAGCCACGTGTATCCAGCAGAAGTCGGCGAGGCGCACCGCAATGGCGACATCCATATCCACGACCTTGACATGCTGGCTGCATACTGCGCTGGCTGGTCCTTGAAAAACCTTCTGCACGAAGGCTTTAATGGTGTCCCCGGCAAAGCCGAGGCTGGTCCGGCCAAGCATCTTTCGGCGGCCGTCGGCCAGATGGTAAACTTCATGGGGACGCTACAGAACGAATGGGCCGGTGCGCAGGCGTTTTCTTCCGTTGACACTTATCTTGCCCCTTATATTCGCGTGGATAATCTGAGCTACGAGCAGGTTGAGCAGGCTTTTCAGGAACTGATTTATAACCTGAACGTTCCTTCCCGCTGGGGTTCGCAGACGCCGTTTACCAATTTTACGTTTGACTGGGTCTGCCCGGACGACCTGCGCGACAAGCACCCGATGATCGCCGGCATTGAACAGCCGTTCACCTATGGCGATTTAAAGCCGGAAATGGATATGATCAACAAGGCTTACATCAATGTTATGATGAAAGGAGACATCAAGGGGCGTCCGTTCACCTTCCCGATTCCTACTTACAATATGACGCCGGATTTTCCTTGGGAAGACGAAAACACCGAACTTTTGTTCGAGATGACTGCCAAATACGGTCTGCCTTATTTTCAGAATTTCATTAACTCTACCTTGAAACCAGGACAGATTCGTTCCATGTGCTGTCGCCTGCAGCTTGACTTACGCGAACTTCTGGCCAAAGGCAACGGTCTGTTCGGTTCGGCCGAGCAAACGGGGTCCATCGGCGTTGTTACTTTCAACTGCGCCCGTCTAGGATATGTTTATAAGGGCAACGAAACCGGTTTGTTCGGTCGTGTGGACGAACTGATGAACATCGCTCGCACCTCGCTTGAGATCAAACGCAAGCTGATCCAGCGCCTGATTGACAACGGCCTGTTCCCGTATACCAAGCGCTACCTCGGTACGCTGCGCAATCACTTCTCGACCATCGGTGTTAACGGCATCAACGAGATGATCTTAAACTTCACCGATGGCAAGCATGACATTACCGATGAGTGGGGACGGAGCTTTGCCGAGAAGTTTCTGGACTATATCCGTGCACGGATGATTAAGATCCAGGAAGAAACCGGGCATATGTATAACCTGGAAGCTACTCCGGCCGAAAGTGCGACCTACCGTTTTGCTCGTGAAGATAAAAAGCGTTATGCCGGTATTATGCAGGCTGGAACGACGGAGAATCCATACTACACCAATTCTTCCCAATTGCCTGTCGGCTTTACCGATGATCCTTTCGAAGCTTTGGATTTGCAGGCTTCCCTGCAGTCTAAATACACCGGTGGAACCGTTTTGCATCTTTACATGGGGCAGCGTGTGTCTTCGGCCAAGGTTTGCCGCGATATTGTCAAACGCGTGCTGACCAACTACCGTTTACCGTACATTACCATCACTCCGACTTTCTCCGTTTGCCCCAAGCACGGTTATATTTCCGGAGAACACAAATACTGCCCGTTCTGCGATGAAGAGAAAATGGCAGAAAAAAGAAGAGTCGCAGCTTCCAGCGAAGTTGCATAAACAACGACATTGTGCTATAATAAAACTAATTTGGAGAGGAATAATGACAGTTATAAATATCAATGATGTCAAATTGAACGACGAAGAAAGACAACCCTGCGAAATCTGGACCAGGGTGATGGGATATCTGCGTCCTGTATCCGAATTCAATAAGGGCAAAAAGTCCGAATTCTATGCCCGTAAATACTTCACCGAAAGCAAAGCTGTTGACGGTGGCTGTGTTTGCGGTGTTTACACCAACGTTGCAGCCGAATAATCCAGTTGCTCGATGGTAAATCCTGTTAAGATCGGCGGTGTTGAAACTTTCAGCACCGTCGATTTTCCTGATAAGATAGCGGCTGTTGTTTTTATGCAGGGGTGCCCGTGGCGTTGCCCATTTTGTCATAACGCATTTTTGCAGGACGGATCGGCAGCGGACAGTTTTATCTGGGAAAATTTTATTAAATTTCTAAATACCCGATGCGGTATTCTGGATGGTGTCGTTTTCTCCGGCGGTGAGCCGTTAATGCAAAACGGTCTGTCTGCAGCGATCAAAGAAGTCCGGGAGATGGATTTTTTGATCGGGTTGCATACCGGCGGCTATCGCCCGCGACATCTGGCGGAAGTGTTGCCGCTGGTCGACTGGGTCGGTTTTGACATCAAAGCTCCGTTTTCGGAAAAAAAATATAAAACCGCAACTGGTGGTATCAATCATATGAAAGAAGTTAAGGAAAGCTTGCATCTGCTTTTGGACGGTAAAGTCGATTTTGAATGCCGTACCACCTGCGATCCCAGGATATTAACAATATCCGATATCTATGCGATTGCGGACGAGCTTGCAACGGCAGGGGTAACAAAATACTTTTTGCAGAAATATCGCCCAGTAGAAAACGATAAGACGACAAG
>CAYXBH010000048.1:0-8467 GCA_964463185.1 uncultured Azospirillum sp.
TGGCTCACCGGCCATCAGTCGGCTCCCTGGTCAAATTATTTGTTTACGCCAGATATCAAACGCCCGTTGGCTGTTGACGACGTCGAACCGGAAGAAAGTTTGGAAGAATACTACCGGAATATGCCGGACATTGCGACCGAAATGGAAAATTTGAAAGAACTCAACCAGCAACTGGAGAATAAGGATAATGAATGACAAAACACTCCCGGCGTGGGATCTGAGTGATCTGTATGCCGGTATTGACGATGAAAAAATTGCGGAAGATCTTGAAAAATACCGCAAATTCTGTACGGACTTTGCTGTCCGCTGCAAGGGACGTCTGGCCGAACTGGACGGTGCCGGCATTGCGACGGAGTTGAAGGCTTATGAGCAAAATTCTCTGCTAGGCAGTCGCATAAGTGGTTTTGCCTATCTCAATATGGTAACCCAAATGAAAAATCAGGCCGTGATTGCCTTTTATCAGAATATCAGCGAAAAACTGACCGATTACAGCAAGCCACTGATTTTCTTAAATCTAGAAATCAACAATCTGCCGGCAGAAAAAATTGCCGGCTGGCTCAAAGATCCCGCTGCCGCTTTTTACAAGCCCTGGTTTGAGCGGGTGCGACGTTATAAGCCGTATGAGCTTTCCGAACCGGTGGAAGAAGTGCTGCTCGAAAAGTCTATGACCTCGTCCTCCGCTTGGGTGCGCCTCTATGAGGAAACTTCCTCGAAACTGCAGTATATGGTCGACGGCAAAACATATAATGATGCGGAAATTTCCAAATTGCTGCTGGATAAAGACGTCTCTCTGCGCCGTAAAGCTGGTGCAGAGCTCAATCGGGTGGCGGAAGAAAACGCGGATTTGTTCACGTTTATTTACAATATGGTGATTAAAGACAAGGCGATAGAAGACGAAAAACGTGGATTCAAACTGCCGATGTCTTCGCGCAACCTATCGGAAAATGTTTCCGACCAAATGGTGAAAACCCTGGCCGAAAGCGTACGCGCTCACTACAAAAGCATCGCCCACCGCTTTTACAAGCTGAAAGCCAAATGGTTGGGGATGAAAAAAATTTCCTACTGGGATCGCAATGCACCGCTGCCTTTTGCCGACGACGTTGAATATATCTGGAGCGACGCGGTATCGGTTGTTTTGGATGCTTACAAGTCCTTTTCGCCGGAATTGTATGAAATCGCCAAAGACTTTTTTGACAACAACTGGATTGACGTACCACCTCGTGACGGCAAGCGCAGTGGCGCTTTCTGTGCACCGGTCAGTGCTGATTTTCACCCCTATCTGATGCTCAATTTTACTGGCAAGCGCAACGATGTGCTGACTCTGGCGCATGAGCTGGGGCATGGCTGCCACCACCAGACCCGCATCAAAAACGGCGAGTTAAACGAATATTCGCGGATGACAACCGAAGAAGTTGCCTCTGTTTTTGGCGAAATGATCACATTTCAGTCCATGGTTTCCAAACTGCCAGACGGGCCAGAAAAGCTGGCACTAATCGCCTCCAAGGTCAGCGATATGATCAATACCTCTATTCGTCAGATTGCTTTCCACTTCTTTGAGGTGCGCGCCCACAACGAGCGTAAGGAAGGTGAGCTGAGCAAAGAACGTCTGTGCGAAATTTGGCAGGAAGAAATGCGCGACAGTCTTGGAGATGCGGTCGAAGTCGGTAATGATTGCCGTTTCATTTGGTTGCAGGTCGGACATTTCTTTTTCCTGCCTTTTTATGTTTACGCCTATTCTTTTGCTGACTGCCTGGTCAATTCGCTTTATCAGATTAGCCGCGAGGGAAAAGTGGAAAACTTCCCGGCCAAATATATGGAAATGCTTTCCAAAACCGCAATCACCGATTATGACGAACTGCTGGCGCCTTTTGGTCTCAATCCGAACGATCCCGGTTTTTGGGACAAGGGGTTGAGCCTGATTTCCGGCTATATTGACGAACTGGAAAGACTGGACAAAAAGCTAGGTTTGTAAATATTTTGTATTAAAAAATTGACAAAATTTTTAAATTCAGGTATTATTTTATTATGATTAACAACATTAGAGGATAGTATCATGGATAAGGAAGAATTTGCACGCCGGATGTCCGAGAACGATGGTCTTGATAGAGGCGGAAATATTCGCTCAACAGCAGATGAAGACGAAAATGTCTTTATCTTTTCCGAAAACAAGTACGGCTGTCCAGTCATTGATGTTCTGGTCGAAGGCAAAGACAAGGAAACATTATACTACATGGCTCAGCCGGGCAGGGCGCGGGTTGATGAACGAACCGGTCGTGTGTATGAGCCGGAAGATCCGGAAAAATCGGGGAAATACGGGCGCTTGTTTTCTCATGTGTCTATCGTCGAAAAAAGTGCAAACGATCTGATGGCGCTGAAAATAGCCAAAGGCAGCAAAGTGGTTGACGAAGGTTTTGTCGGTGGTTTTGGTAGTCTGACCAAAACCGAACGTCAGCAGGCGGGCAAGATGGCAGAATGCGATGACGTTCCGTCCCGGGCGGAAAAATACGTCAACACCAGCCTGCTGAAAAAGGCGATCAACGCCTACAACAATCCGGAGCGTTTTGCCCGCAATGTCGAACTCATTAAACAAAACCGGAAACAGGCAACGGCTCTCAAAAAAGACACCTCGCACGAAGGGCGCTGACCAAAAGGTTTTGCAGCAAAGAACAAAAACATCCGTCCAGAAGAGCGGATGTTTTTTGTTAAACCTTTTTCTTGCACTATCTGAAGAACAGTTCCTTGGTAATTCGTTTGGATTCTGCCAGATAGTGTTGAGAAGCGTTGGGAACGCCGAGATAAGAGAGCGAATAATTGGTAATCAAGAACCCGAACGGATTTTTCAGTGCATCTTCGTGTGTTCTGTTTTTGAACTTAACAAACCGCATCCGCATAACCGCCCGCCAGAGGTTGACTTCGGGAGTTGGTTTTTGGGGCATGTAGTCAATGGTACGGAACTGGGTTTGCCACAAACCCGTACCAAGCGGTCTGATCCAGTCGATTTCCACATCACGCATCATACTTTTGCTGCGGAACTGCAACATATTGAACTTTGCATCATAGCGTGTAAATTCATCAAAAATGAACGGGGAAGAATACCAGTAAACATAAGATCCCTGCCCCCAGCGACGGACCAGCTCGTCATAATCATTGGTGATCAGGTAGCGCAGCATGATATAGTTGGTTATATGCTCTTCGTTGATCAGGTTGCCGGCCGGATAATTGATTTCCATCGGCTGTGCTCGTTCGATTTCACTAAAATAATGGTCTATGTAAAACAGCTGAGGGGCGCTTGAGCGCTGCGGGAGCATAACATAAAGGGCACTGGCCAGCATCATGTTAAAGCAAATGGACATGGAGGCGATAATTACCAAAAAGCGAGATGTCCACAGATAGCGGCGTTCGGGCATGGCATCGACATGTACCTGCTCCGGATACAAACCAAGTTTGTCGGGGCTTTTCTTTTCTTTGTACTTAAAAATCGTTGTAAAAATGCCGAACATCGGAATTTATCGTCCTTTACATTAAATCCGTTTGGACATATTTTATACATCAAAGCTGTCAAAAAGCAAATAAATACTGCAAAACCGGAAAAAATACTACCAAGTTAGAAAATATTAGTGTAAACATATAACAGTAACTTTGTGTGCATAAAGGGTTTTTACTGATGAAAAAACTATTGATATCTTTGCTTATTCCCGTGATGTTCGCCGCTTCCTGCGGTCAGAACAGCGCCGTGAGTTCACCCGAACCGGCGGCCTACGGTTCGGAATCTGTTCTTTATAATGACTGGGATCGTGCCGTTCGGGTTGATGTCGACTTGCAAAATATGTATGTCAGCACACCGACTAAAATCGAAAAGCCGATAGACCTTTACATGGCAATGGCCTTGGCGCTGAAATACAACTACACCCGCCGACTGATTTCTTATGAAGACAGCATCATCCGGGCAGGGCATTCGCCGGTTAACCGCCTACCGGAAATTGTCAGCCACGCCGGTTATATCAACAATACCAATTCGGAGATGAGTCCGGATTTAAAAGTGGCCTGGAATATGCTCGATATTTCAATGGTTTATTGCCTGAGTCGTGATAACGACTATAAAGCCAGCGTCGCTTTTGAGGAAAGCCGCAAAGTTATCCACAATATTCTGCAGGAAACCCGCACCCTCTACTGGAAAACGTTGACCGCTCAGCGCCTGTTGCCAGTGATTGACGACATGACCGAATATATGACTCTGGAAGTAGACGAGATGAACGCCCGCGCCAAAAACCTAGCGAAAAAAAGCGAAGAACCGACGGTTGGCGAGCTGGTCAAGAAAAGACAATATATGGAAGCTGTCAAAAATCTGGCTCTTCTCAAAAGAGATATGGAAACGGCTCAGACCCGTCTGGCCAGTCTGATGGGGCTGCATCCATCGACCGAGTTCAAACTGGTCGGTTCCGAGTACGGCAATTTTGAACTGCCGCGCATCCGCAATTCGCTGGCTGATCTGGAATGGCTTGCCTTAAGCAACCGTCCCGAACTGCGCGAGCACGATCTGGCCGTTAATGCCGAGCGGATGAAACTGGTGATTAAAGATTTTAAGGACCCGGGGCTGAAACAATATAAAAACGATCCGGAATTTTATAACCGCCTATGGTCAAAACAGGCGCGCGAACTCGGCATGAGTGTGTTTGAAGATCCCGCCAATCCGAACGTGCTGGATATGGAGCACCTGCGCCGCCAGCGTATGAGCGCCCTTATCCTGAGCCAGGTATATGTTGCTTGGGCACAGTATATGTCGGCGGTTGAGGATTATCAGATCAATATGGAAATTGCCACCACTTCGGAAAACATTGCCGAAGACATCACAATTGCTGACGGTAGCCGGGCGGAAAAGAGCCAGTTGGAAGCCTCTCGCGCGATAGAAGACGAAGTTAAGGCTTTCAAATCTTATGCCGATGTTCAGGAAGCCTTGGGCAACCTTTATGCCACCATCGGGCTGGATGCAATCCCTTATTATATGCTGAACGAAAAGCCTTCCAAAATTGCCGTTTATCTGCGCAATACTTTGGAAAGGTGGGCAAAAGGAGATTTTATGCCCGACAATCGTCCGTACCTGCTGAATATTCCGGCCAAACGTCCGCCGGTAAATCTCAGCTCCGATACGTTGCTGCCTGATGTTAAAGGCGAAACCGGCAAAAAGATTACCATTCAGGTTCCCGATTCGGCGTTTGCTCGTATGGATTTTGAAGGCAAAGTCATCAGTCGCGCTGGCACCGTTGATGATAAGCCACTGCCAAAATGGCTGACCTATAACGAAGAAACCCGTACCTTTAACGGTACCGCCATGCCCGGACAGGAAGGCACCTATAATCTGAAAGTTTATTTCAGCGATGAAAAGGGAAATGTGGCCTACATGACTTTCAAGATTACGATTAAGGAAGTGTTTGTACCCTCCCTGACCGTCAAAGGGCAAGTTGACGGCAGTACCGCCACCGTTCTGAAACGCTGTGTCGGCAACAATTGCAAAGACGACTATATTATGGAAGAAGCCATCGGCAGTGATATTCGGATTTCTGCACAGTAGCAGTGGTTTACAATTAACAAAAACCTCCGTTTTAACGGAGGTTTTTGTTAATTCAGGTTTAAAACAGAGCTGACAAGGGCGATATAGACCAGAGTATTCAGCCCCGGATAAATTCCGGAGCAGGCAAACTTTATCTTACGATATAATCGGGATCAAAGCGGGTCATATATGCACCGATTGTTTCGGCAGCGGAGGAGCTCTTCCGCATAACTTTTCAAAAGTTTTACATCATCTGTAACTCCCCATTTTGTTTTGATAATTCGTAAACAAAAACCGCCCAGATAAAACCGAGGTAGGAAGTTCAGAATTGTTACAACGCAGTTTGCCTTTACACCGTGCCGCAAGGATGCGTTCACATCAGCAGCACCCAGGAAATATATGATAATTTAGAAGTCATCATACGTCGTGGCTGGTCTTCCTGTTTAACTCCCGCTTTCTTCGGCTTAAGGTCATGGCACCTTCCTCCTAATACTAAAAGAAAAAGATCAAATTGGTAAGCTTCCCCTTTTTCGGCTGCCCCGTAAAACAAAAGAAGGCGTTGGCTCCCTTTTATAGTTTTTTAATGGCTTATCCGGCCACTGGTTTGATATGCCAGATCTTGTCAGCATATTCCATCACTGCCCGGTCGCTTGAGAAACGTCCGATTCTGGCTACGTTTCGAATGGCCATTTTGGCCCATTTTCCCTTATCCATATAATCGTATTCCGCTCGGTGCAAAGCCTGATTGAACTCCGCCAGATCCGCCAGCACCATATAATAGTCACGGGACAAAAGCTCTTCGTAAATCATCTTAAACAGGAGTACATACTCTTTTTCGCAGAACGTGTTGGAGTTAAGCGAATTCATGATTCGTTTGATATAATCTGAGCGTTCATAAATTTCCTGCGGTCTATACGAATTGTTGCTGTGCATTTCCGCAATCTGCTCTTCGCGCAGGCCGAACAGATAGAAGTTTTCGGCACCGACGGCTTCCCTAATTTCGATATTGGCGCCGTCATAGGTGCCAACCGTTAGGGCACCGTTTAAGGCAAATTTCATATTGCCAGTACCCGAGGCCTCAAAGCCAGCGGTCGAGTTTTGAATGCTGATGTCGGCAGCGGGAATCAGCAGTTCCGCCAGCGATACTTTATAGTCGGGGACAAACACCACCTTGATCTTATCGTTGACCCGTGGGTCGTTGTTAACTACGTCAGCCACGTTGTTAATTAGCTTAATGATCTGTTTGGCAAAGTTGTAGGACGGTGCCGCCTTACCCGCGAAAATATAAGTTTTCGGCAACGGCGGGATGGCGTTGTCTTTGATGATCGCCAGATAATCGCCGATTACCTGCAAAATAGTCATCAGCTGGCGTTTGTATTCGTGTATGCGTTTGGCCTGTACGATAAATATACTTTTGGGGTTGACCGCCACGCCGGTGGTTTTGAATATTTTTTTTGCCAGCCGTTCTTTGTTTTCTCTTTTGATTTTCATAAAGCAGGAAACAAATTCCTGGTCGTCAGCAAAATTCTCAATCTGTTGCAGCTGGTCAAGATCGGTAATCCAGTTGTCGCCGATTTTGGAAGAAATCAGTTCGGCCAGCGGTGTGTTGGCATGATACAGCCAGCGCCGCGGGGTAACGCCATTGGTAATGTTGATAAATTTTTCCGGCCACAATTCGTAAAATTCTGGCACCAGTCTGGTTTTTAAGAGTTCGGAGTGAATTCTTGCCACCCCGTTAACCTTAAACGAGCCGACGATCGAAAGATTGGCCATGCGGATAATCTGATTGCCGCCGTCGCCGGAAACAATCGAAAGTTTGTTCAGTTTTTCGGAGTCGTTGCCGAATTTGGTTTTAGCAAACTCAATAAAGCGGCGGTTGATTTCATAAATAATCTGAACATGCCGCGGCAGCAGACGCCCCATCATCCAGGCCGGCCAGACTTCCAGCGCTTCAGGCAGCAGGGTGTGGTTGGTATAGGCAAAAATTTTGGTTGTGATGTCCCAAGCGCTGTTCCACGACTGCCCGTAAATATCGATTAATTGGTGCATCAGTTCGGGGATAGCCAGCGCCGGGTGGGTATCATTAAGTTGAATACTGATGTATTCCGGCATCCGGTGAAAGTCGTTGCTCTTTTCCATAAAGCGCCGGATAATATCCTGAATGGCGCAGGAAACAAAGAAATACTGCTGTTTTAAGCGTAGTTCCTTGCCCGATTCGATACTGTCGGAAGGATAAAGCACTTTGGAAATGGTTTCATTTTCGATTTTATCTTTAACCGCGTCAATGTAACCGCCTTTGTTGAAGATGTTGATGTCGAGCTGTTCGTCGCCTTCGGCCGAGAATAGTCGCAGGTAATTGACTGATTTTCCGTTGTAGCCGACAACCGGGAAATCATATGGAATACCGTAGATATGGGTTGAGTTTTTCCAGATGAACATCGGTTCGCCGTTGGCTGCATACTGAGTTTCCACCTCGCCGTACATGGGGATGGAAATTTTGCGGTCGGAACGGGCAAACTGCCAAGGGGAGTCTTCGCCCGACCAGCTGTCTGCCATTTCCACCTGATAGCCGTTTTCAAACTTCTGTTTGAACAGGCCATATTCATAGTTGATACCGTAGCCAAATCCCGGGATACCGAGTGAGGCCATCGAGTCAAGATAGCAGGCAGCCAGCCGGCCAAGACCGCCGTTTCCAAGCGCCGGGTCATATTCGGTATCAAAAATTTCTTCCAGCGATTCCCATGGCCAACCCTCAATTTTGATGTTTTTCAGAATATTAAATAACCCGAGGTTGCGCAGGTTATTTTCAAGCGAGCGCCCGATCAGATATTCGATAGACAGATAATACACTCGTTTGGAGTTGACTTTGTTGTAACGGGCGATTGTCTGGTACATCCGGTCCATTGCAAATTCGCGCAC
>CAYXBH010000049.1:0-2331 GCA_964463185.1 uncultured Azospirillum sp.
TTAAGTGCCAGTTTAGCGAAGAAATTAAAATTATGGAAGATTCCGGCAGTGTTTCTGGTGGTTACGGTATGAACGAAGGCTGGATCAATATTCCAGAAGCAAAGATTGTTAAGGGCAAAATCGGAGAGGGTTCGGGTGTTGTTTCTTCCGGCTCTGGTGCGCTTGAAAGTAACAATGCGGTGACGGCTCATGCCGTTGATGGCGGAATTATTGAAAATTCGAGCATTATTTCTTCCGACTTGGGAGCGCTTGAAGGTAGTAATGCTGCGGCGGTTTATGCTATTGATGGTAGAATTATTGAAAATTCGGGCATTGTTTCTTCCGGCTCGGGTGTGCTTGAAAGTAGCAATGCAGCGACTATTCAGACCGTTGATGGAGAGATTGTTGAATTGTCTGGTGTTGTTTCTTCCGGTTCTGGTGCGGTTGAAGACGGCAGTACGGTGTTGATCCAGGCTGCGGATGGTCAGATTATCGAAGTTTCTGGCATTATATCTTCCGGTTCTGGTGTGATTGAAGATGGCAATGCCGTTTTTGTTCAGACCGTTGACGGACGGGTTGTTGAGCTTTCCGGTATTATATCTTCCGGTTCTGGTGCGGTTGAAGACGGTAGTACCGTTTTTGTTCAGACCGCCGGCGGAGAGATTGTTGAATTGTCTGGTGTTGTTTCTTCCGGTTCTGGTGCAGTTGAAGGTAGCAATATTACTGAACTGCAGATGATTGACGGCCAGATTGTTGAAAGCTCTGGTTCAGCATCTTCTGGTTTCGGTGTGTTTGAAGGCAGCAATGTTTCTGAAGTTATTGTCGGTTCAGTTGCCGAAAATGGTGGTGCTCTTGCCGGTGCGGTGGTTGAAAACTCCGGTGCTGTTTCCGACGGAATGTCCATGTACGAGGTTGAGGCGGTTGAACCGCTGCCGACGGATATGTCAGCGTTGATCGAAACAGACAGTCTGTGCATTAAAGAACAGCCTGATTATGACAATATGGGCCCTGAAAATGTCTATAAAGTTAGAACGGCTGTAGTATCGGTTGCCAATGCCAAGGGCAAAAAAGGTGCCGGTCTGTTGATTTCGGAACAGTTTGTCATGACTTCTGCTGATCTCGTTGACAGGAGCAACAATCATTATGCTCTTGAAACGATTAATGGCAAGAAGCTGAAGGCTCGCGCTATTCGCATCAATCCGAAGAAAAATACGGCGCTGTTGATGCTTGACGAGCCGACTGAATATACGCCGCTGTCGCTTAACCTTGAATTGCCGGCGGTTAACAAGGAAAGTTTTATGACGCTGGGGCTGTTTAACTTTACCGAAGGTGAGGTTGAGGGGTATCTGGAAATCGGCGGAAAAGTCAGCGGTTATCGTTATGACGAAGATGGCACATCACAGATCGTGATTGACACTTTCGTCCAGAGTGTGACCATTGGTGGTGTGCTGATTGATAAAAATGGCCGTATAACCGGTATGGCGCATACTATCAGACCAATTAAGGATGGTCCGGATGTTTTCCTGCCAATCGAAACGGCAATGAAGAGCTTGGGGGTTGGTATTTGTGGAAAAGAATTCCCGCAGTTGAGCCCCAAACCGCAGAGGTCGTGGCGTCAGAAATCGGTTGCGCCGCTGATTGAGAATACGGTTCAGAAAGCTCCGGAAGCGATGGATGTCAAAGAGCGTAAGTAATCGGCAGTTCTTTTAGAGATCTACCCCTGCCTGTTTGAATGGGCAGGGGTTTTATTTATACTTCGGGTATATATAAACAGGCGAAAACAGAGTTTTCGGTTCTGCTGTCGGGATAACTGCTTTGGGCAAGGTGTTAATGTATTGTGTTGATCGGTGATTTTTGTACCGGAAAGAATAAAACAACATTTCAAGGGAACAAACTTTTGGTTTGTTGGAACATGTATCACGGATTTATCTGTGAGGAGGTATTTTAAAGAAAATAGTAGTAGTTTAAGGTATGAGAGAACGCAAAAATAATTTCGGTTCATAAAGGGCGTTTGGAATTGGTATGCTGTGGTGGTCTGTGTATAAAATGTTGCCGTGAGGAGGCAAGGGAAAAAACGATATTTTTGTCTATTTGTTTGCGTTGGTTTTTCGGAGAGAGGAAATAAAAGCTCCGGAATTTTCCGAAGCTTTACGATTTATAAGGAGAATTTGTTAACGTGTGATATTGTTTTTCTTTATGCTCATTTCAACGGCGAGATTGTTGTTTTCTGCCTGCTGTTCAGCTTTTTCAATCATTTTGGCTGCCTGTTCGATGCTGACTGTGATCATTTCTGCACTGGTGATATGTTTTCCTTCCAGCAGTTCTCGGTTGGCATTTTTCATCATTTCTGTG
>CAYXBH010000049.1:2431-6669 GCA_964463185.1 uncultured Azospirillum sp.
GGTGATATGTTTTCCTTCCAGCAGTTCTCGGTTGGCATTTTTCATCATTTCTGTGGCTTTTGGGGCGTTGTTATATTTCGTACCCGCCATAAAAAGTGTTGCTCCGTTTGCGACTGCTCCGTTTGTGAGCGCCTGTGCATTAGGATTGGCAAAATCCATAGATCCCGTGCCGAGATAGTTGGCTCCGCCGTTTTTGAAAAAAACGTGAGCCTCTTTTCCGTGGCTGAAGACGTTGCGGGCAACAGTTGGGGTGAGTAATTTTTCCATAGGGTTTTCTCCTTAATAATCATTCCTTTTTTGTCTATTATCTTAATAATCAAACATTTTGTCAATAAAAAAATGTAAACAAACAAAAATCAAATTGGATTTATATTATTAATGCAATATAATGTGCCTGTTGGGACAAATATACAAAATAAAAACAGGTTTGACAAGATGTCTTTATTCAAATCAATAGCAACTTTTGGCGGTTGGACGCTTATCAGTCGGATTACGGGTTTTTTTCGGGATATGGTTTTGGCTAATTACCTGGGGGCGGGGACGATTTCCGATGCTTTTTTTGTCGCATTTAAACTGCCGAACTTGTTTCGTAGTTTGTTTGCGGAAGGAGCTTTTACCTGTGCTTTTGTTCCGATTTTTTCGCAAAAACTGGTTGAAGGGGGAAAAGCGCAGGCCATCCGTTTTGCCGTTGGTGCCATTTCTGTTTTGTTTTTTTGCCTGGGGATATTTGTTCTGTTGATGGAAATCGTGATGCCGTGGGTGGTTTTGGTTCTCGCTCCCGGTTTTGTTGACGATGTCGGCAAAATTGAACTGGCTTCTTTTTTGTCCCGTTTGACCTTTCCTTTTTTGCTTTTGGTTTCGGTGGTTTCCTTTCAGTCGGGAATCCTCAATTCTTTCGGAAAGTTTGCCGCACCGGCGGGGGCGCCGGTCATCCTTAACTTGGTGATGATTGCTGCGGTGTGGGTTTTTATGCCGGTGATTGATATGCCTGTATACCGGATTGCCCTGGGGGTTACTCTGGCCGGGGTGCTGGAAGTTATTTGGCTGAATTATTTTCTTCGTTGTGAGGGGATTAAAATCAGTCTGATTTATGACTTGCCGGGATTGTTTAAGGACAACGATATCAGGATTTTGTTTAAAAGGATTGCACCTGGGGTGCTTGGCGCCGGTGTTTATCAAATCAATATGATGGTTGATACGATTTTGGTTTCCTTGGTTGGAACCGGGGCTATTTCATGGCTGTATTATGCCAATCGTTTGCAGCAACTGCCGCTCGGTGTGGTCGGTGCGGCGATCGGGGTAGCTCTGTTGCCGATCCTTTCCCGTCAGTTGAAGGCTGGAAATGGGCAGGAGGCGAAAAAAACGCAGGACAAAGCGATTGAATATGGCTCTTTGCTCTCTGTTCCGGCGGCAGTAGCCATAATCATTTTGGCCGAACCAATCATCAATATTTTGTTCCAGCATGGAAAATTTGGGCTTTTTGAAACCAAAATGACGGTGCAGGCAGTGATTGCTTACTCTGTCAGTTTGCCGGTTTATGTGATGGTCAAGGCAATGACGCCGAACTTTTTTGCCCGCGGGGATACCCGGACGCCGGTTAAATACAGTATTGTAGTTTTATTTGTCAATCTGGTTTTTTCGCTGCTTTTGATGAAACCTTTCGGCCATGTGGGGATTGCTGTGGCGACATCGCTGGCGGCTTTTGTTTCTTTTTATCAATATGTGCGCGGGTTGAAAAAACGCGGGTTTTGGCATTTTTCACGCGAGTTGTCGATTTTTGTTGCTAAGGTGGTGTTCTGTTCTTTGGTGATGGGAGCAATGCTTGAGGGTGGTTGTTTGGTGCTTGACATGCTGACTGGTGGCTGGCTGAAATATTCCATCTTTTCGAAATTGTTTCTTTTTGGCGCCCTTTGCTTTTTTGGTGTTGTAACTTTTTGTATAATGACTAAAATAACAGGGGTAATGGATGTAACGGTGTTGGTGAAAAGTCTTTTGAAAAGGAAAGGGTTACATGGTTAAAAAAACGGCAGTAAAAACAGCGCTTTATTTGAAACAGGGGTTGCCGAAGGCATGGAAAACCATTTCCTATCTGGCGCTTTCTTGGCCGAAGGCATTTGTTACGGTAGTAGTGTTTTTGATCCTTTCTTATTATCCACTGGGTGGATTGCTAACCGAAAATATAGATAAGACGACGGATTATAATCTTAAAACGGAATCTGAACAGCAGTCGCTGACAGTGGAAACGATGGTTTTCTTGATTAACCGCGAGGTTAACGAAAACCTGTGGACTGCCAATCTGCCGCTCTTTTTTCCTTCTTATTTTCTGGACAATATGCCGAGTTATCAAAAAGGAATTATTAGTGCGTTGGCAACGGCGGCAGGCGTGATTAATGCAGAAACGATGTGCCCTGAGGACAGTCATGAAAAAGTGGCGATTGCAAGTGCAGCAGAATTGCTGAAATATCCAGGCAATATATGGCTGTTTGCCCCTGAAAACAGATTGAAAATAGCTCCTTCGTCTGCTAGCCAATACCGGAAAGCACGCAAGCTGTTGCGAGATTATAACCGTTTGCTGCCGGCCGGACAATGCGTGTGGTCGCGTAATGCCTCCAATATGACAAAGTTTCTTTCTACGGTGGAAAGAGATCTGAGTTCGTCGGTTGAAAAGCTGGAATCTTATGTTGCAGAACACAGTTCGGACTGGATGGATAAAGATGCGGATAATCTGTTTTATTATAATCAGGGTAAAATGTATGCCTATATGCAGCTTTTAAAAGCCTGGGGAACGGATTTTAAGGATGTTTTGTTGGATAGGAACCAGTACGAAAACTGGACTAAAGCTGTGCGTGCGCTTGAGGACGGAATGTCTATTTCTCCCCTGATGGTTCGTAACGGCAAGCTTGATTCCGGTTTTGCTAATCATATTGTTGTTGTTGGCTATTATATGCTGCGGGCTGCAACTCTTATCAACCAGATTAACCATACCATGGAGGGAGTGTCTTTTAATGCGGATTGAAACACAACAGGAGGCAGATGAGAATATTATGCATTTTTTTGCCGAATTGGGTTTTCCGGTAAAAAAAAGCGTTGAGTTCAGCGATGTCAAATCGTTGCGTCGTTCTCTTTTGGCTGAAAACATTTTTGATTTGGGGGGGATTGTTTCGGTTGTAATTACGCCAGACTGTCTGTCGGTGAAAAAAGAGGCCGACGCTTCTTGGGAAGATATTAAGCCTCAGGTGCTGGCGGAAATTATGGACTACCTGTCCAAGGGTGAAGCTCCGGTTACGGAAGATAATGAGGTCGATGACGATGTTGTGCACAACATCACCGGTTTATTGGATGTCCGTATTCGGCCGGCCATCTGTAATGATGGTGGTGATATTGTCTTTCGTGGTTTTGAAAATGGCATTGTCTATGTTGAGCTGCAGGGTAAATGCGTTGGTTGTCCGTATTCCCAAAGTACGTTAAAAGACAGGGTGGAGCGCCTGCTGAAAACGTATATTAAAGAAGTTGTCGCGGTTGAAAAATACGAGAGTTAGATGAAAATTGTAACGCCACTTTTGTATCTTCTGATATTTTTTTTCCTGCTGTTGCCGTTTAATGTGCGGTCGGTGGAGAAGTTGGATATGGAATTGAATGCAGAGGGATTGTTCATTGATCATGTCAATACAGCAGTTTTGCAGAAGATGCTTACCGATTACGGCTATAATGACTATATTTACATGTCAGATTGGAAATATCCACCGCTTTTTTTGGGTCGTTTTCCTTCCGATTTTGATCGGATTGAGGACAAAAGTCTGCGCAATCGCCTGTTTATTCAGATTTTGGTGCCGCTAGCTTTGCTGGTTAATGAGAGAATCGTTGAAGAACGTTATCCTCTGCTTCTGATGAAGGAGCGTTTTGACAGGAAAGAACGGTTGACGCCGGCGGATAAGGAAAAACTAGAAGAGCTGGCCAAAAAATATGATTTTTTTACACGGATGAAAGGTGAAGAGCGCTATGATATATTGCTGGAGGAGCTGCTTAGCCGGGTAGACGAGGTGCCACCGTCATTTCTGATTGCTGCGGCAGCGGCTGAAAGCAACTGGGGAACGGCGCGAGAAGTGCAGCTCGGCAATGCTTTGTATAAGCAAAAAGTTTGGTTCGGCGAAGAGGGAATAAAACCGCTGGACGATACTGATGACAGTTACCGGATAAAAGTTTATCCCAATTTGCTTTCCGCAATGGAAGAATATGCG
>CAYXBH010000049.1:6769-8387 GCA_964463185.1 uncultured Azospirillum sp.
TTATTCCGGTTTTGTGTCGTGCTGGCAAAATGGACAATTATGCTTATATTTTAATCGACAGGGCAACTGATGTATCGGCGATTTTGGATCCGTCGGAGGCGATGCCAGTGATTGCCGAATGTGAAAAACAAAATGTCCGGCCGGCTTATGTTTTTAATTCTCATCATCATTTTGACCATGTCGAGGGTAATTTGGAGCTGAAAGAAAAATATGGGGTAAAAGTGGTGGCTGGCGCCCATGACTGTAACCGTATTCCTGGTGCTGACATCGGGCTTGAAGACGGCGATGTTTTTAAATTGGGTGAAAGTGAGGCGCAGATTATTCGTGCCGACGGGCATACGATTGGACATATTTTGTGGTATTTTTCTTTAGATAAGATTCTGTTTACCGGTGATGTGTTATTTAACCTTGCTATCGGCGGATTGTTTGAGGGAACTCCGGAACAGATGTGGAACAGCCTGCAGCGGATTAAAAAACTGCCTGATGATACGCTGTTTTATTCCGGGCATGAATATACGGTTTACGGACTAAACCAAATTTACGGGTCGGCAGCTGAGTGTTATGCCGAAAAAGCCCTTGCCCGGTTGCGCGAGGGACTGCCGGTTGTGCCGGTTTCTCTCGGTGAAGAGAAAATCTGCAACCCTTATCTTGCCTGTCGCAATTTTGGAGAATTTTATCAAATGGTTGTTTCTTAATCTTTTGTTAGCCTTTTCTGGCTAGTCTTTAGATAGTATCATTTTTGATTGGCAGTAAAAATTTATGATTTACGCAATATACGGTTTTGCCATTGGCTTTTTGATTCCTTACATGGCTCGGCGGTTTGCCAAATTTATGCCGGCAACTCCCGCTTATGCTCTCTACAGACTGATTAAACCCAACAAAAAAGTGCACAAGGTAAAGTTTTCCACCCGTTATAGGCAGCTTAAAAAGAAATATCTGACCCGTTCGCTTATATATGGACTGATTTCTGCATTTCTTTCCGCCATGGCTTTTTTGCGGCTGGGGGAGGTGCATCTGCTTTGGTATATGGGGTTTATTTGGGTCTTGCTACTGTTGGCGGAAGTTGATCTGAAAATGCTGTTGTTACCGGATATTCTGACCATTCCGTTGTTGATTGCTGGTTTTGTGTTTGCCGCTTTTGTTGGTGTACATATTACGGCGGAAGAAAGCGCGGCGGCGGCATTGGCTGGATATGTGTTGCCGGTGCTTGCCACTCTTTTGATGCTGTGGCGCAGTGTGGATGCCTTTGGTGGTGGTGATATCAAGCTTTTAGCTGCCATTGGTGCCTGGCTGGGGCTTGAGGGTGTGATTTATACGATTTTGCTGTCATGTCTAATTTTTGGTCTGTATTCTGCCGTCCGTCACCAGCGGGCGGGCGCTTTCGGGCCGTCGCTTTCAGTGTCGGCGATTATTATTCTTTTGTGGCTGTTTTAATATCGGATTGGGAGAAAACAAATGGTAAAAAGTATTGTTGATGAGCGAAGCAAAGCAAGAAAGGTTGTCGAAGACAAAAACTTTGATTACCTGATTATGTTTCTGATTTGTATGGATGCTGTGGTGCTCGGACTTTTGACCATTGGTTTCAGCGATCCGTCGCTGGCAATGACGCTGTTTTTGC
>CAYXBH010000050.1:0-8325 GCA_964463185.1 uncultured Azospirillum sp.
AGAAACTTTTTTCCTTCTTGCCGCTTTTATATCTCGAACTATAGAGGCCCAGTTTCGGTTTGCATCCCGGCGATTCTGATTATTAAAATCACTGTAATTCATTTTAACGATTTCAGGCATAAAATCGTCCATATATTCTTTGGGAGAAAGCCCTGTTTCCTGACTGGCAAAAAGTGCAAAACCCTGCCATATACGTGCAGATGCCGCCGCGTTGTTTTCTCCGGTTTTGTCCTTTAAGGCATTAAAAACATCATCATAAACACTATCAAGCTCCTGTTTTGTGCGCAAAGCTTTCTCCGCCTCGGCTGTCCCTCTGTTCTCTTCAATAAACTTATCAAGCTGACTTAACCGTTCTTCAAAATGCTGAAAAGCAACATCATTAACTGCATCTGCATTATTCTCCATAACATATGTACCGGCATCAATCAGCTGATTGATTTCTTCTTCCGATGCTCCCTTGTTTTTTAATCCTTCACGGGCGTCATGATATTGATGGGATCCGAACAGAGCTGCCCCTGCGGCAAACCCGCCAACAGCCGATTCTATAACCCCTTCCATCAGATTCTGTGTGTCATCAATTCCATACTTCCTCACAAAATTCTGCCATATCTGTTGCAGACTTTCCGGCGTACCTTCCATAAAACCGGATTTTATTCTCTGAAATACTCTGGATTTTAAAGAATTTCCCGGCTTGGACATAATTACATCCAAAGGCTTAAAAACAAAATCTATAAGAGCTGTCCCGCCCATACTCCCGACAAATAACAGATTTGCCTTATCCTGATTGCCGCTTCTTGCTTCCGCATACAGGTCTCCGCTTTCACTGCCAGCCATCATGTAATAAGCCAGTGTTGGTGATTTCGTGATAGCTGCAATTTTTGTCATAAACAACAAAGAAGGAGCCGCACTCATGGCAGCAGAAGCAAAACGTGTAACACTCGGGTTTTCTATAATGTCTCCTCCAAAAATCTCTTCATCCATTTGCAAATCCGGGCTACTTAACACAAAGTCCGCGCCTTTTTTTAATTTTTCCCCGGCCGATTGCCACAACTTACCAAAACTGTTTAAACGATTGACCGTTTTATCGCTTAGCCCCAAAAGCTCCTGCGTATCTTTACCGATGATCATATTGTCGCCATAAAACGTCGCCATATCGCCAAACCCTTTGGCAATCTCAAAAATCCCACGGGTAGAACTCTGAAACATGGCTTTTCCAAATTTGCCCCAATCGCTGTCAGTAAATTTTTCTACCCATGACTTCTCTACAATGTCCATCTTTTCCGCTGCATTCGTGTTTTTCCCATCAACGGAAAATATATGCTGGGGTTTAATTTTTCGGGGGTCAAAATTATCTTCTATCGGAGTAAAATGAAAATCATCCAAAGACCGCTCGGGAATCGGCATTGTTTCATTTTCCTCATCTTCTATCGGAGTGAAATGAAAATCATCCAAAGACCGCGATTCTAAATCTGACTCTTGTGGTTTTTTCAGTTCCGCATCAATTTTTCTCTTTAACTCTTCATCAATCATCTGCGGTTTTAAATCAGTCCCCTGTATGTTTTCAAGTTCTGTATCAATTTCTCTCTTTAATTCTTCACCAATCATCAGAGTTTTCCTTTGTTTCCGTTGATAAATATTGTATCGCCTTTATTTATTTCCCCTCGCAAATAAGCCTGTTGTGCCTCTTCTTCATTTGCAAATCGGGGCAAAGACAAATCTTTTACTACTTCTTCATCAATCAGCGCCTTTAACGTTCTTTTCTTTTCCGAAGGCGAAAGACCCGGGCTTCTTTCTAAATATTTATTCCATATGGAAAGTTTTTCTGTCCCGGAATAAGAATCAGACAAATAGCGCGAAGCTTCTTTAACTCCGAAATTACCAATATAAAGATCAGAATTTGTAAATCCCTTGCCCGGATTATCAAATTGCCAGTTTTCCTGTACATATTCCAAAGCCTCTTTATGATATTCATCCAGTTGCTTGCCTGACAGGGCAGAAACTGGCGTTCCTGCTGAGAGCTCATTAAATTTGTCAAAATACATTTTATAAACAGGCAAGGCCGCCCTTGCTTTCCTCTGCTTCCATGCCCTGTATTCAGAATTGGAAATCTTTTCTCCATTCAGTTCTTTATCGTCTTCATCATAGTCATCTTCTCCGTAGATGCTGTCGATAAATTTCTGTAACTGGCTGACTTTTTTAAACCATGGAATCCAGCTCCTTTTCTTCCCTCCGGTTGTGTCCATCAGTTCGTCATATTCTGCAACGTAAGGCAAATAAAGATTGTTAAAAAAAGAAGTTCCTTCCGCTTTTGACAGATATCCTTCTGATACTCCGTTTGTAATCATACTTGCAAGGCCCTCAAAATCTTTTATATCAGCGGTTCCGTTTTGCTGTCTCTGAAGAACCTCGGAAATTTTTGTTTCAACATTTTCATAATAAACAAATTTGTCCTCATTCGTTATTCCTTCAGCTGTTGGCGAAAGTTCTTTTTTCTTATTTTCCTTGGCTGTCCGCAGTTTTCCTGCCCGTTCTGAAGACATCCCGTCCCGCTCCATCTCGTTGATTTCCTTATCAGACGGCAAATCAGCAACACTGGTCGCCGCATCAATCCGGTTTCTTGTATCAATATACAAATTGAGCTTCTGTTTTTCTTTCAAATCATTAAGAAGAGCGTTCAACCCTTCCTGATCTGCTTTTCTCTCTGCCGCCTTTTTATTAACAATTTTATCCTGATACTCTTTCAGACTGTTGACTTTCTCCGTTGCCTGCAATGGATAAGGCGCATTTTCCAGTTCGGCGTCCACATCCACAATTTCACCATCAGACATTCTCAGTTTCAGGCCAGCTTCCCAAACCTCCGTTGCCAGCTTTTCCCTCTCACCAATATCCTTTAACAGGGCATCTCTGGTTTTTTTGTTTATATTTCCCCGGGCAAAGGCCTGATTAACCGCTTCTCTCCCTTCATTAGCAAGCGACATATTTTCCCGGTATTGAGCATCGTTATCCTCTCCCTCGGACCACAAACCAAGCTCTTTCCCCTGAGCAAGCAACTCTTTGTAATCCTCATCGCTCAGTTCATTGTTTCTGTTGGCAACAACAAGCTCCTTTTTAGTTGCCGTGCCATTTATAATTTTGTCCCCAAGCGTTTTTAACACATCAGGATCGCTGTTTTCCTTGCCCGGTTTTCCAAGTACACGTTCTCTTAATGCCAGTGCTGTTTGGGGAGAAATCATATAATTGTCATCGGCAACTTTTATTGCCTCCTCCGCGTTCATTTCTCCTGCTTCATACAAATATCCTGCCCGGTGAATATTAAGATCGGCGGCTTCTTTATTTGCTTTCTTCGCTCTTTCTTCCGCCGAAATCCGGTCTTTTTCCCTTGCTGCCAGTATATCATCGGCCTTTTGCAGATATTCTTTTCTTTGCAGATCGGTCAGGTTTTTAAACCGCCCGCTTTCCGACAATGCCTTTTTTGCGGTTTCCGGATTCGTGTTTACCATGCCACTGATGGCAAGATTGGTAAACTGGTTGCGGATATTTTCTTTTTCCGTCGGGGTCAGATAACCGCTTCCGTCAATCAGTCCGTCGGCGTCATCAGATAAAAAAACCGCCTCGTCTTCCGGGGCGGCGGCAATTTTGTCTGCATAGGCTTTCAGGGTATTGTTAAGATTGATTGTTTCAAACTCCTTTTCCTTGTTCCTGACAGCAGCGGCCACATCCTGCTCGTTATAACTTAAAAAACCATTGCCCAGATTCTCCATCCATTCCTTGCCCCACTTCTGGTCTTTCATGTTATTTCGCAGTTTTTCCTCAAAACCGCCAATAATCCCCGGAATTTCATCGATTGACGAGGCTGTTTTAATAGCCGCCAATTCCTCTTCCTGCAATTTGGCCGCCTCAAGGTTTAAGCGTTTCCAAACCAGATTCTTCTCCCTTTCGAGAAAATCCATTCTTGCCGCTGCAGCATTGCCCACCGCTTCAACCACCTGCGAAACCCCATTGTCGCGCCACGTGGAGCGTTTTTCAGCCAGCAGTTTTGTGCCACTCACATAACCTCTTTGTATATTTCCAACCATTATTTACCCCACAACCAAGAATATTTTGTCTGTCCTTCTTTATCTGTCGGCTTGCTGGCCTGATAGTAAGCACTCACGCCATTTGCCGTGCCGGAAAGCAAACTCATCGTAAAGGCGTTTTTGCCCTGCCGTTTGGCCAGCTTTGCCTCATAATCCATATTCGCCGCCTGCTGCATATAGTTTCTGGCTGTCGTCTCCGTCTGATACCTCTGATTCAGAACATTTTGTTCTGCATTTGCAGAGTCCTGTGCCAAAACCCCCACCGAAGTTGCGCTGTCACCCATTCCCATCTCGCCCATCAATGCCCTTGTCGAGGCCAGTTGCTGGCGGTTCTGGCTGCGCATTGTATCTTCGTTCAATGCCCCTTCCGCCCGCACCTGCGCCGCATTTTGCCGCAATGTCTCTGCATTGGCGCTATATGCCGCTGCCTGCGCTTTCCCCTGTTGATATGACTGATACCCGTTGAGGACGGTACTGACACCGGCCATCACTCCCATCACTCCTGCACTCATTTTTATTCTCCGTAAATTTTTGCAAAAAGTTTATAATCTTTGCCGAGGTAAGCTTTGCGTATCGTCCCCTCACATTCAAAACCGAGCATTCGTGCCAGTTGCTCACCGGCCTTAAAGCCAGCAAGTACAGTCATCTCCAGCCTTTCCGCCTCAAGCTCCCGGCTGCGGTTGTCAATAATCAGTTTCAACGCCTTTACAAAAGCAAAAAGTTTTTTGCCGGCTTTTTTATTAACAATAGCAAACAGAATAAACCGCTTTGGGCTTATTTCCTCATACCAGATCACCGCCACCACTGTTTTATCGACCACAAAGGTTTCCGCAGTCGCAGGAATAACCGCTGCCGCCACCTCATCAGCTTGCTCCGGCTGAATTTCCATTTTTGCCAGATCCGACTTATAAAAAGCTCTTAACATGCCCTTTTTCTCCAACAAAAAAGGAGAGCCTTGCCAGCTCTCCCCAAAAATTACCTTCTGATAAGGAAGAAAATTTTTATTTTACGGATGATAATAATAAACTTTATTACCATCTTTTTTTCACCTCCATTTCGCATTTGCGAAAGGGGCTAACCTTGCCTATTGACTTTTTATATCAAATAAGCTATTCTAACTCCATAGGAAGAAGTTAGTTAGGTTAACCCCTTTCTAGGTTTAGAACAAGCCCGGTGCCGTAAACACCGGACTTTCTTTTTATACAAAATAACAAATTTTCATTAAAATCGGTCGTCCGTCAAATCTCGACTTATCAGAAACAACGAAATTTTCAATATTGTCAATATTATTTAACACATTTTGCCAATCACCAGCTGTCATATTATGCTTTTGATCATGGACAATAGTATCGCTCATAATGTCAATCGTTATACCGTCAGACATAACGTAGCTAAAATATCTTTTTTTCTTGACAATACGTAAATATTTACGTAATATATTTATATAAAAACAGGGAATAAAAAATGCCGAAAAGATACACGAGCAAAGAACTGATTAAAATGATAGAAAACGACGGCTGGTATTTGGTAGAAGTCAAAGGCAGTCATCATCACTACAAACACAAAACAAAAAGCGGGAGAGTAACAATTCCTCACCCCAAAAAAGATATGAAACCGGGAACGGCAAACAGTATATTAAAACAGGCGGGGTTGAAATAACCCTGCTCAACGCAAGGAAACAGACAGATGAAAAAACAATATATTGCATTATTCGAGTACGAGGACGGAGAAAAAGGCTACAGTGTCGTTTTCCCGGACTTTCCGGGCTGTGTATCTGCGGGAGACGATTTTAACGACGCTGTGCGTATGGCTCACGAAGCCCTTGCGCTCCATATCAGCGAGATGAAAGCAGATGGCGAAAAAATCCCCGAACCGAGGACACTGGAAGAAATCAAAAACACCTGGGCAGACTGGACAGAGTGGGAAAACAATTATAAATTTCTGGTCTGCCCCGTCGCAGCCATTCCCGAACACTGCACCAGAAAATATACAATCTCTATGGATTCCGCCCTTATGAACCGGATTGATATGGTAACCAGAAACCGCTCCGCCTTTTTGGCAGAAGCCGCCAGAAAAGTCCTTGACGCAGAATTTTAAAGCAAAAAGAGGCAAAAATGATAAAAGAAGAAGAAAAAGAGGATACTTTAACAATCACCCTTACAAACGGGGATATTGATTTATTTAATCAGGCCATTGAAAAATATAATTTTACAAATGGCGAGGCGATGTTTCGTTTTGCTCTAAGCCTTTTGATTATCGCAGAGAATAAAGAAATTAAAATCAGACAAAATGGAATGCTGGTAGATATTGCACCCAATAAAGATTTGATAAAAAAAGCAGGGAGCAATGAAAATGGCTAATAAAAGAGAGGATTCCAGCCCTTTCAACTATGTTGACGTTGATTCGCGTTTACAAAAATTTGAAACCCCGGATCAATTTGCCGATTTCTTTTGCAGATGCGCAGAAAGCCAGAAAAAAATCAACACCGCTTTGGCTGTTGTGATAAAAGAACTGATTAGCAATGATAAATTCGTTAAAGAAGAACTGAAAAAACTGGCACAAGAAATTATCAACGAAGATAAAAGCCTTTTTATAATCCGTTGTGTGGAAAAAGTGAAATATATTGTAGCTGTTATTTTAGTTTTTTTAATAACGCTTGCTACGTAATGGCTGATTAATGCAGCAGACGTTTTTTGGCGCGACGAGGTGCCGCCAACGACGAACCGTCTTTCGGGTTTTCGGCCACGGGAAAGCAACGCGCTCCGCAGCCTTTTATTTTTCCCTCCGTTACTTCACCCGTTTCCGGATCAAAGGCTTCATCATCGAACTCCACGACAGACCAGCCAATAGACGCAATCCCCAAATCAAAACCGAAAATTTTCTTTTTCATTATAAAAACCCTAAAAATTGAGTAATAATTTAGAATTTTAGCACGTAGTGTTGTTTATGCAAGATGTTTTTGTTTCCGAGCTTTTTCGACAAATGGAGAACACTTAAAGTTTTTATTTTTGTATTCTTGTTTCTAAAAATTGCGCTTGACAAAAAAGCACATATCGTTTATGTTTATTTATTAGGAAATTTTTGATATTGTATCTGATTTGGAAAGGAAGCTATAATAATCGAAATTTCCGAGTGGGGTTCTGGCAAACCGTGATTTATTGTGGGGCGTTATCCCCTTTTTTTATTTTAAACTGCATTTTAATCATTAAATTTGTCAAAGAGCATTTTCAGTTCTTCTATTTTTTTCTCTTTATCTTCGTCAGAGCCGAAAGATTGAGCCACGCAATGCTGCAGATGTTTATGCAAAATATTTGATTCCACTGCTTTGACGGCCGAGCGGACGGCGCGCAACTGGGTAATGATTTCCGGACAATAGCGCCCCTCTTCAATCATTTTTTTTATTCCCTCGATTTGCCCCGAAATACGGTTCAGGCGGGGAATATTCTCCAAGTGGCTTGGGTGCTTTTCCATATTTTTTCCTTTCAGTCTAAAAAATTGGGCAAAAAAGCTATCTGCCCGGATACAGCCCTTATTTGTTGCTACAGGTGCAATCCGGGTGGCATTTATTGTCTTCGCTGCAATGGCAGTTGTCACCACAGATACAATGCTTACCGCAATGGCATTCTTTGCCGTCTTTGCCACACTGGCAATAATCACCGCACTGGCAGTCTTCACATTTACAATTCGGGTTATTACATTTACTCATTTATTTTCTCCTCATTTATACACATACCCAGTATGGGCATAAATGATATACTTATACGGGGTATTGGTATTTGTCAAGCTTTTATTTTACCGGTTTAAGCGGGCCGGAGAAGAAAGAAGCGGTAGCACCGCCCTTTTAATTCACTTCGCCAACTTTTTCTAATTACAGCCACATCCTGGAAAATATTCCACATAATTGGAATATACTGCAAATCGGTATCGGCAGTATTATCATATACTCTCATAAAATTATATTTTTTAGATAGTCGACAGCTTGACTTTGTTTACAATTTTGGCTACTTGAAATTTTTTCTTTCATAATTAGTTCTTTGAACAAGTTTGATAATGTATTGATTTTATGTAATATAAACTAAAAAATTAGTCTAAGGATAAAAAAAGTCTTGCCAAAGTCCAAATTCTGCCTTAGATATAAGAGGCAACGGATGTTGGGGTGTCGCCAAGTGGTAAGGCAACGGTTTTTGGTATCGTCATTCGTTGGTTCGAATCCAGCCACCCCAGCCAAGAATAAAACCTAACTCATTGT
>CAYXBH010000051.1:0-8148 GCA_964463185.1 uncultured Azospirillum sp.
CGGAGTTTTTAACGGTGTGTATCCGTTTATTTTTTGCTCTTCGTTACTTTGACCGGACTGCTTACTTTTTCGGTAATCGTCTGGAACAAAATGTAGAGCATGGGGATGATCAGCAGGCCGACCAGCGTACCGATAAGCATTCCGTAAAACACTGGAACGCCAAGTGCAATACGGCTGTTGGCGCCGGCTCCGGAAGCGATCACCAGCGGGAAAGTTCCGAGAATGAAAGTGAATGCTGTCATCAGCACGGCGCGAAACCGCTCTTTTAAGCCGATCATGGCTGCACGGTTAATGGAATTGCCTTTCTCGCGTTCTTCTTTTGAGAATTCGACAACCAAGATGGCGTTTTTCGCCGACAGACCAACCAGCAAGATTAACCCTAACTGGGCGTAGATGCTAAGTGGCAGATCGTGGATAAACAGACCGATCAGAGCGCCGACCATGGCAACCGACACCGAAGCCAATACCGGCAGCGGCATGCTCCAGCTTTCGTACTGGGCAACCAGAAACAGGTAGGCAAACGTCAGAGCCAGTATAATCAGGTAGCCGATTTGCCCCTGATTGGCTTTTTCCTGATAGCTCATGCTTGACCATTCGTAGCTGTAGCCTTTGGGCAGAACCTCTTTGGCCAGTTGCTCGATTGCCGTCATGGATTCACCGGTACTGTAAGCGTCGTTACCCGTGATGTTTATGGTGGCGGCCGGATACAGGTTGTAACGGTCAATGGTGCTTGGCGCCAGAACTTTGCTCAGTTTGATCATGCCTCCCAGCGGAACCATCTCTCCCTGACTATTCTGAACGTAGAGGTCGCTGATGTTATCTATTCCCTTACGATGTGGCCAGTCAGCCTGAATGATAACCTGGTTAACCTGGGTACCGAAGTTGACGTCGTTGATATAAGACGACCCAAGGTATTGTCCCAAAGTGGTGTAGATATCACTGGTGGTTACTTTCATGGATTCAGCCTTGGTACGATCGATGTCGACATAAATGTGCGGCATGGTTGCGTTGTAGGTTGAAAACGCGAAAGACACATACGGGAACTGGTTCAAGTGAGCCAGAAATCCCTGCAGGGTAGCATCGAGTTTCTTCGGATCGGAAGAATCAATCGATTGCAGGCGGAAGTCCATGCCGTTGGTGGAGCCAAGGCCGGAGATGGCCGGCATTTCAAACATGTTGATGTTGGCTTCCGGGAAGTCGCCTATCTTACTGCGAATCCGGTTCAGGATATTGGTCGAATACAGTTCATCGCCTTTTCGCTTTGACCAGGGATCCAGCATAACGATGATAAAGGCGGCGTTTTCATTGGAACCACCGATGATGCTATGGCCGGTAACGTTCATGGCGTGATTGACGCCTTCTTCTTCCAAAACCAGAGGAATAATTTTTTGAACCAGTTTCCTTGTGCGTTCTTGCGATGCGCCTTCCGGTAACTGGATGTCGATAAAGAAAGCACCCTGGTCTTCGCTCGGAATAAAACTGGTCTGGCTGACGTGCAGCAGGGAGAGAATGCCGCAGACAATCAGTCCGAACAAAAGAGCGATGACGCTTACTTTGCGGCCGACCAGACCGACAATGCTGGCGTAACGGGATCGTGACTTGTCAATGAACCGCGAAAACCAATATAACGGGCCGTGCCGATAAGGTTTTAATGGGCGTAGGAACGTTGCGCACAACGCCGGCGACAATGTCAGGGCGTTTAAGGCCGAAAAAGCTACCGAAGTGGATATCGCAATTGCGAACTGCTGATAAATTCGTCCGGTAATGCCTCCGAGGAAACCGATCGGCACGAAAATGGCCAAAAGAACCAGCGTGGTGGCGATAACAGCGCCGGATATTTGTTCCATCGCCTTAATGGTAGCCTGTTTCGGTTCCAGCTTTTCGTTTTCCATCAGGAACAAAACGCGCTCAACGACCACGACAGCATCGTCAACGACCAAGCCGATAGCCAGCACCAGACCGAACAGGGTCAGGGTGTTTAGGCTGTAACCCAGAGCCAGCAAAACGGCAAAGGTAGCGAAAATGGATACCGGGATGGTTAAAGCCGGCACCAGAACCGCCCGCCAGTCTTGCAGAAAGATGTAGCACACGGCAATAACCAGCGCGAAAGTCAGAAACAGGGTGAAGACCACTTCTTCAATGGAGGCTAGAATATAGTCCGTTGCGTCATAGGCAACAAACATTTCAAAGTCTTCTGGATAGAATTGTTCCAGACGTTCCATCTCTGCCCGCAGGTTGTTCATGGCATTGATGGCGTTGGCGCCGGAAAGCATGTTAACTTCGATGGCCACCGAGGGGGCGCCGTCAAATTCCGAATTTGCATTGTAGTCTTCCTGGCCGATTTCAACACGGGCAACGTCGCTGAGGCGAACCAGTCCGCCTTCTTCGTCGGTGCGGACAATGATCTGCTTGAACTCTTCTACGTCGTTGATGCGGCCGTTGCTTAGCAGCGCGTAGACCATCTGCTGGGTGCCGTCGCCGGGCATAGAGCCGACCTTACCCAGGGAAGGCTGAATATTTTGGCTTTCGATGGCTTCCTGAATGGCCGAAACCGGCAGATTTAAGGCCGTAATTTTGTCTGCGTCCAGCCAGACACGCATGGAAAGCGGTGGGGAAAACACGTTGACTTCGCCGATGCCGTCCACTCTGGTCAGGTTTTTCTGTATGTTGTTTTGTACATAGTTGCTTAAGAACAGTGTGTCATACGTTCCGTTGGGGGAGCGTGCGGTCAGAAAGCCCAATTGGTCGGAAGAACGCCGGGTTACGGTAACACCCTGCTGCTGAACTTCCGATGGCAGGCTGTTTAAAGCCTGCTGCACACGGTTTTGTACTTTAACCTGCGCCATATCCGGATCGGTGCCGACTTTGAAAGTTACAGTCAGGCTGTAGCTACCGGTTGCGTCGGAAGAAGATGACATATAAAGCATGTCTTCCACGCCGTTGACTTCTTCTTCCAACGGAATACCGACTGTGTTGGCGATAACTTCGGCGTTGGCGCCGGGGTAGGTCGCCGAAACCCTGATAGTCGGTGGGGTGATTTCCGGGTAAAGGGAAATTGGCAGAGAGAACACAGAGATTGCGCCGGCCAGTGTCAGCACAATCGAAATAACCATCGCAAAACGAGGACGTTCAATAAATATCCTTGAGAACATTTAGTTATTCTCCTTTTGTCAGGGAATCGTCAGCTATACCGGTGCGGACTTTGGTGCCGTCGGCCACTTTTTGCAGCCCTTGGATGATGACCTGTTCGCCGGCTTTTAAACCTGAAGTGATGATTTGCAGGTTGTCGACAACGTCGCCAAGCGTTACCCTTTTCTGTTCAACAATGTTGTTTTTGTTGACGGTCATAACGTAAGTTCCGTGTTCGTCCTGAGAAAGAGCCGCCTGGGAGATGACAATGGCATTCTTTTCAGGGCCGGAACCGATCAGAATGTCGACATAACTGCCGGGAATCAACATGCCTTCGCTGTTTTCAAATTCGGAATACACAGACATTGTGGCTGTTCCGGTATTGATTGAGTTGTCGGTAAAACGGGACAGAATCGGTTTTTTGATCGATTTTCCGTTCGGAAGGATGATTTTGCTGTAAGTTTCCCCGCCACGTTTGCTGTAATCGTTTTTCAGGTTCAGCATTTCCTTATCGGTTACCGAAAAGACAACCCGAACCGGGTCTGTTTGTACAATGTTGGCTAAGGTGCCGCTTGAGGTGCTGACATAGTTGCCAACGGTAATCATGGCTTTGCCGATGTAACCATCAATCGGGGAGCGGATTTCGGTGTGTTTAAGATCGATTTTTGCCAGCTCGTAATTTGCTTCTGCCTGTTTGATGTCGGCTTTGGCCTGCAGCATGTTGGAATATGCCTCATCCAGCTTGGATTCTGAGGCGAATTTCTGCTGGTTCAGGGATTTTTGGCGTTTGTATTCTTTTTCGAGCTGGGTGAAACTGGCTTTGGCCTTGTCGAGTTCTGCCTTGCGCAGGTCGACGGTGGCGGTGTAACGTTGCTGCTCGATAATGAACAAAACATCACCGGTTTTGACCAGAGAGCCTTCTTCAAACATCACTTTTTCCAGATATCCGCTGACTTGCGGTTGGATATTGACCTCATTGATGGCTTCTACATGGCCAATAAATTTCTTGGCCGGGGTTACATCCCGTAATTGGGCTTCTTCCACCAGTACAAACGGTTCGTTTCCGGGACCACCTGCCGGAGCCGCGATCTGCGGGGTGAGCCTGGCCTTTAGAAACCAGCCGGCGGCGACGCACAAACATAAAACAAAAACCTGTTTTAAGATTTTGCGGTTGCTCATTTTTCCAACTTTCATTTTCTTTTACCTTTCATAATTTCTGATTTTTTCAATCACCATATCAAACCCTTCCAGAAAAACCTGGGAAAGACTGAATTTTTCATCTTTGCACGTATATGTGTGTATTAAACCCAGCCAGGTGCTGACAATGAAAACGGAGATCTTTTTTATGTCCGTGTCGGGGGCTATTTCTCCATTTTTTTTGGCAGCTGTCAAGGCGTGTTTTACTGTTTTAAAATGAAAATTGCGAATCTTTCCTGTTTTGGCCTGAACTTGGTTAAATACATTGTCTGACCATTCGACCTGGAAAAGAATGAAAAAATTGAATTTTTGAACTTCGGGTGTGCGCTCGATGTATTCCGCCTCTTTTTGAAAAAATCTGCGGAGGGTTTCGACAGAATCGGGTGATGTGTACTGTTCGCCGATTTGGCGGCGGTTTTCTTCCGCCTGCTGGCGGATCAGTTCGCTCAACAGTTCTGCTTTGTTTTTAAAATGCCAGTAAACCGCCCCTTTGGTCAGATTTATGCACGTAGCGATATCTTCAAAGGTTGTGCGGGAAAAGCCTTTTTCATAAAAACAGTTCAAAGCCGATTTTAAAATCAGTTTTTTTGTGTTTTCGCTTTCTTCTCTGGTTTTGCGCACCATTTTCTTTTTTCAAAATAAATATACATTCCGGTATGTATGTATAACGATTGTGAAAAAAATGCAAGCAAAATTTAAGTTTCGAGTTGTTTTTTTTGTTTGTAAAATCAAATTTTGAAAACAGATTTATTTTTGCTGGGGTGGATGAAAAGTGGGAGGAAAGAGGTAAAAAAGAGGGGAATTAGGTTTAAATTTACTTTTTATGTGCTATAATTAAAAACTGAATTCCATGGAGTTCTGATCGATGAAAACAAAAGAAGATAAAATTTTAGATAAAATGGACCGGCTTTTTAAAATGCACCGGCTTTTGAAAGAAAAAAAACTCCGGCGTATTAAGGATAATACCCTGAAATATGGCCGTTTTGATCCAGATGAAGAAGAGGAGGACTATGAAGAAGACCTGCTTTCCCGGCCGGAATTGATTGAAGAGGCGTTGAAAGAATATATGTATCAGTTCGGGCTGTCTATTTATCAGAATAAACATGGGGACTACTATTTTAAACAATTTGTCGACGAGGATATACGTGGGTTTGACGAGCTGGATAATCATCATTTTTCTTTGCGTGAAAGGGAACCGAATTTCTTTGAAAAACTGCTGGAAACCGTTCCCGAAAGCAGAATACATCTGACCAGCGACATGGAAACTGCGGTGCTGGATCTTTATAATAAAGATGCTGTTATGTCGGATATTTTAAACCAGATGGTGAACGATGAGATAACCAAATGCCAGGAAATTATCCAGGAGCAGGAAGAAACATATTCCGCGGAAAGAGGTCGCGGGCAAAGAGAATTTGCGTGGACGGCGAAAGAGAACACGGTAACCAGGCAGGAGCAAACTGTTCCTGTCCGGGAAGGAGATGTGCATAAAACCGGCGGTGGCGACACGAATGGTGAAACGGGAACGCCCGTGGCTGAGCAATTGGAATCTTATCAATGTGGCGAAGAGCGGGTTGAAAAATCGCAGGTCAGAAAACCGCTGAAAGTGCGCCGTGTCCGTAGACAGACCAAAAGCGCACTTCCGGCCGGCATTGTGAAAGACAACAGCAATAACCGTTAATTGTTTTGTGTGCCGGTATTGATTTTTCGGAAGGTTTGCCGGTGGAGATCAACGCCTGTTGAAAACAATACGAATATTACAGGAATAAGCTTTTGACCTTTAACGAGGTCGCCTGAACAAACGGATTTTGCTATATTCAGATCAGATGGGGAAACAAGACAAGGGCAGATTGCTGTTGCGTGTGTTATTCTTAACCGTTTTAAATCAGGTAAATGGTTTAGTGCAAAGACATTGGCGGAGGTTTGCTTAAAGCCTCTTCAATTTAGTTGCTGGAATAAGTCCGACCCAAACAGTCAAAAGCTGGCGAGCCTGCCATATTCTGCCTATTCGCAGTATTTTGACGTCATTAAAGAAGCGGAAAAAAAGGATATAACGAACGGAGCAACCCACTATTGCACGTATGCAGTATTGGACAAGACCAAGTGGGCTATGGGAGAGACGCCTTGTTTTGAATGTGGCAATCATTTGTTTTTTAAGGGGATAGACTAACTCTCGGATTTGCATTTTATGCTAAGCCGGAAACCTAAAGCGTCAAGAGCCTTGCAGATTGTTTCAAAGCGGGGTTTTGTGCTACCATTAAAGGATTTATAAAGCCCTTCGCGGGTAACCCCCATTTTTTTGGCAAGTTCGTTCATTCCGCGGGCGCGGGCAACGTCTTTAATGGCGTGTACCATAAAATCCGGGTCGTTTTCTTCCGCAGCGGCTTCCAGATAAGCGGCAATATCCTCTTCAGAGGATAAATAATCGATGACATCCCACGCGCTCAGTTTGCAGTCTTCTTTGCTTGCAGACATTGTTTTAACTCCTTTGCTTTTTCAATATCTTTGCTTTGGGTTGACTTATCGCCACCACAAAGCAGGATAATAACCGTTTTGTCCTGCTGGCAGAAATAAAGGCGATACCCGTGGCCATAGTGTATTCTTGTTTCAGATACTCCCTCGCCAACCGGTTTGACGTCGCCTAAAATCCCTGTTTCCATCTGGCGGATGCGAACTTCAATTTTGGCTTTTGCCTTGAGGTCTTTCAGGCTTTCCTGCCATTTTTTGAAATATGCGGTTTGTATTATCTGGTACATTATTCGCTCCCTTTGTTCTTGTAGTGTAAACTATGGTTTACAAATTGTCAATCGTTTTGTGGAGAAATATATGTTTTGTTTAACATCTTTTTTAATTATTGCCGCCTCTGGCTTGCTCTGGCGAATCCGGGGCGGATTGTGGAAAGATTATATTCCTTGTAACAAGATATGGTATGCGCTTTATTTTGCGGGGCTTGCGTATTGGTTACGAGTAGGAACGCTGGAATACGCCTTATGCGCTTTTCTTGCTTGCTATACCGGTTATCAGGCGTTTGGTTGGGGGCTTTACATAGGGCGGTTGTTATCCGGTGGCGAGCTAAAGCCTAACCTTGCACAATACCGGGAATGCGAGCTTATAGACGATTTACTGTATTCGGCTAAGGTAACATTTAAAGGCAATACTATTTATCTGTATCAATACCCGAGGTTGTTTGGCTTTTGTGGCACGTGTTTATCCGGGCTTATAGTAACCTTTTTAATGGGGTTGTCTGTAGGCAGTGTGGGCTTAATGTTGTCAGGAATAACGATGGGTATATTCTTTTTGATTGGCAACCAACTGGAGAAACTGTATGAGCTAGGCAAAAGCGGTTGGAATTGGGCAGACAGAATAATAATTTTACACTCTGTTCCATAAAACATAGTATTTACAGACTATAAAAATATTTCCCCCTTAAATCAATATTAACCAGTCATAAATTCATACATTCTTAGGGTTTGATCAGAGAACCATACCCCCTCCCTGTCATTCTCGGGCTTGACCCGAGAATCCAGTAGGCAATAAGGCTTTATATTTAACTGGATGCCCGATCAGGTCGGGCATGACATAGTATAAGAACGTCATTCTTAGGGTTTGATCAGAGAACCACACCTCCCTGTCATTCTCGGGCTTGACCCGAGAATCCAGTAGGTGATAAGGCCTTATATTTAACTGGATGTTTGGGGCAAGTCCGGGCATGACATAAGGGGGAGGGGCGGACACCAGGAACTGGTCGGGTATGACATAGGGGGAGGAGGTGGATGCCCGGACTTGATCCGGGCATGACATAAGGGAAAAGACGAGAACAAAATG
>CAYXBH010000052.1:0-8021 GCA_964463185.1 uncultured Azospirillum sp.
ATTTTTGTTGAAATAATCTCTCAATAAATCATACGCTAATCATAATTGAGCCTAAGAAAAAATGGAAGTCGTACAAGGTCAACACAATGTTTATTGTTTAAGTTACCACGCAGTCTGAGTGTGTAAGTATTATCGTCGTGTCCTAGAGCCTAGCGTCATAGATTATATACAGATGTAATGGCAAAAATGAAAAGCCAATCTTCCTCGCAAATAAGAGCCAAGGTTACTTTGCTCAGTAAAGTTATTTTAAGGAAAATGTATTTTGGCCACGATGATACTTCGTCAGTAGCGTTGGCCTAGATGAAGATAAAATTAAACATTATGTAGAATTCAAGGACGACAGGATTTGGGTCAACTACAAGGAAAAGGCACTTAAAGTACCTTTTCTATAGAACTCCCGAGGGACATCTATTTACTGATTATCGATACTGTTGCCACTGCTAAACGGGGTAAATTGTCCGATGCCGCCGAAATATTTGCGGAAAAAGCCCTGTTCCTGTTCCGGCGTGGCTGTTGCTTGCCTGCTGATTTGCAGTTCTGTTCCTTTACTGCGGTCAAGATGCTGAATATTCGCAATTTTTCCGTTGTTGTCAAATTTGACAACCAACACTTTCCGTTCTGTTTCTTCCGGTTTCATAAAAGCGATCTGTTCAATTTCTGAGGACATATAGATCCATGTGTTGCGATCTAGGGAAACAACGGAAGAAGGGGAGCCCAGAATATTCCGAACCTGTTTCTGATCCATCCCAGTCCTTAACTGTTCAATTTTGTCATCAGAAGGCATATTGCCCGTGTAACTGACAAAAGTGTCTTTGACGCAGGCGGAAAGCCCGAGCACCAAAAGTCCGAGAAAAAAGAATTTGTTTGTTGTTGACATCATGGCATATCCTTATCATTATAATTGCGGTTCGAAACATATATAGCACGGGGAATGTATTTATGCAAAAAGATTTTTCATATCCGTTGATTGTTGCCGATCTGCCGCAGTCAGAACAGCACTATCACCTGAAAGCCGATGACGAAAACTGCCGGCAGTTGGTGGAAGTACTGAAAGTTCCCGGTGTGGATAGGATGGAAGCGGACATAAAATTAAAAAACCGTCATGCGGACAACCGTCTTGACATATCCGGACATATTTCTGCCTGCCTCAGATTGGAAAGTGTCGTTTCACTGGAGGTTTTTGAACAGGTGTACGACTTTGACTTTTCCCTTTGTTACGATACCAGGGCAACCTATGACAGCCAGCGTGGGGAAAACGAAGATTGGACAGTAGATTTGCCAGATGTTGTCATTGGAGGGAAAATTGACCTGGCAGACATCGTGATTGAACAAATTGCGCTCAGACTTGACGATTATCCTCGTCGTCCTGGGGAAGTTTTTTATTTTAAATCAGAGTTTGACGAAGACGAAAACGACAGGCCAAACCCTTTTGACGTGCTGGCAAAACTCAAGAAATAAAAAATTGTGCTTGCCAAATAGGAAAAATTTGAGTAAAAGACAGGTAACCAGTTTCGGGAATTGCAAAATAAGTTGCATTTTGTAAAAAAATGTAGTATTGCTTTTCCTGAAATTTTTTGTGATAACAATATATTTTTGAAAAGAATAAGAAAATGGCAACACCAAAACATAAAACTTCAAAATCACGCCGTGATATGCGTCGTTCTCACGATGCTTTAGGTGCAAATGCTTATCATGAATGCCCCAACTGCGGTGAGTTAAAAAGACCTCATCATGTTTGTCCCTCCTGCGGTCAGTATGACAAGCGCGAAGTCGTTGCTAAGAAAGCAACCGAATAAAAAATAAAATTGTCATAAAACTTAACTGGATGGAGCGCAATTTTGTCTAATAATCTGGTTATATCAATTGATGCGATGGGGGGAGATAATTCCCCCCGAGTCGTCGTAGAGGGGGTGAATATCGCCGCCAAAAAGAACCCCGACGTCCGTTTCCTGCTGTTTGGGGATGAAGCTAAAATTACGCCGCTGCTCAGTCAGTATCCAAAGCTTGGCAAGGTGTGCAAGATATGTCACTCATCCGAGTGGGTCAAAAACGAAGATAAGCCCTCGCAGGTTATCCGTAATCGTAACACCAGTATGTATATGGCAATCGATGCTGTTCGTTCCGGCCGTGCTCAGGCGATTGTTTCCGCCGGCAATACCGGTGCTTTGATGGCCATTTCCAAAATGGTCTTAAAGACCATACAGAAAATTCATCGGCCCGCAATCGTAACGATTATGCCTCATTTAAACGGTCGCTATGTTATGCTCGATTTGGGAGCAAACACAGAATGCGACGCCGTCAATTTGGCAGAATTTGCCATTATGGGTAATGTGTTTGCCAAACATGCGCTGGATGTGGCTCATCCCAAAGTTGCTCTGCTCAATATCGGGGCGGAAGCGATGAAAGGCAAGGAAGAAATCCGCCAGGCATCTCGGATGCTGCGTAATGCGGCGATAGACATCAACTACACCGGTTATGTCGAGCCACACGAAATTGCAAACGGGGTGGCTGATGTTATTGTTGCCGACGGTTTTACCGGCAATGTCGCACTCAAAACGACCGAAGGAACCGTCCACCTGGTTGTTAGGCTGATCAAAAAAACAATAAAACGTTCGTTTTTGTCCAGAATCGGGCTGCCTTTTATGCTAGGTGTCATTTATAAAATCAAAAAAAGCATGGATCCACGGCTCTATAATGGAGCCATGCTGATCGGCTTAAATGGTTTGACAGTAAAAAGCCATGGCGGCACGGATGCCCTCGGATATTCCGTTGCAATCGACAATGCAGCCAAATTGGTACGACAGGATTTTGTCGCAACTATCAGGAAAGAAATCGAAAAAATTGATTTGGATGAACTGAATCAAGAAAGCATTTATGAAGGATATTACGTATGACGATTATTCGTTCCCAATTAATTGGCACGGGTTATAAGCTTCCAACCAAAGTACTCACCAATGACGATTTGTCAAAAATGGTGGAAACCAACGATGAATGGATCAGCACCCGCACTGGTATTAGAAGCCGGCATATTGCGACCGAAAGTGAGCTGACTTCCGATCTGTCGTATGATGCGGCGCTGATGGCAATTAAAAATGCAGGCATTGAAAATCAGGAAATAGATTTTGTGATTGTGGCAACGATTACCGGGGATAACACTTTTCCCGCAACGGCGGCCAAGCTGGCAAGAAAACTTGGTCTTAACCCGGGTACACCGGCCATGGACGTCAATGCTGCCTGTTCTGGCTTTGTATATGCCTCACAGATTGCCGACAACATGATCCGTCTCGGACAGGTTAAAACAGCCCTTGTCATCGGAGCGGAAACTCTTTCCAGAATTACCGACTGGACGGATCGCAATACCTGCGTTTTGTTTGGAGATGGTGCCGGCGCCGTGATTTTTCGCGCGGTGGAATGTGCCGGCGGTAAAGACGATACAGGTGTTCTGGCAACGAAAATCTATGCCGATGGCAATCATTTTGACAAGCTGTATTCCGATGGCGGTGTATCCTTAAATAAAAAAGCCGGATTCATCCATATGGATGGCAGGGAAGTATTTAAAATCGCCGTTCCGAGTTTGGTACAGGGCGTTGAAGAAAGCCTGAAAATGGCGGGTGTTTCAATCAATGAAGTCAACTGGTATATTCCCCACCAGGCCAACCTCCGTATTATCGATTCTGTTGCCAAAAAGCTGGATATAGATATGGACAAGGTAATCGTTACCGTTGATCATCATGGCAACACCTCCGCAGCTTCCATCCCGCTTGCTTTGGCAGAATCTGTTGCTGCCGGCAAAATCAAAAAAGGTGACCTGATTGCGATTAGCGCCATGGGTGCTGGGTTTACCTGGGGCGGCATGGTTATCCGCATTTAAATTGTTTATAATAAAATTATATGTTGGCGCTGAAATATTTTGTGGTATATTAGCGCCAATGTTTTAGTTACAATCAAAGTTAAAAGAGGAAAAATATGATGAAAACAACGACCCGTGCCGATATCGCAGAAATCCTTTATCAGGAAGTAGGTTTGTCCCGTAAGGATTCTGGCGAAATTCTGGATATGGTTTTGGCTGAAATCGTTAGCGAACTGGCTGCCGGAAACGATGTTAAACTTTCGTCTTTCGGAACATTTGCCCTGCGCGACAAAAAGCCCCGTATTGGTCGCAATCCCAAAACCGGAGTAGAAGCAGAAATATCCTCCCGCCGAGTTATCTCTTTCAAACCTTCTCAAACCATGCGTAAAGCCGTCAACAAGAAGTAATTATGCCCGTCAACAAGTCAAAAGCCGCTTTCAGGACCATTGCTGAAGTCGCCGAAGAACTTGGCGTCGCAACTCATGTGCTGCGCTTTTGGGAAACTAAATTCTCACAAATAAAACCGATGAAAAGAAGCGGTGGCCGGCGCTATTACCGACCTGACGATGTGGAAGTGCTACGGCTGATTAAAAACCTGCTGCACGTCAAGCGCTTAACGATAGAAGGCGCTCAGAAGGAAATCAGGGAAAAAGGAATAAAGTCCCTGATCGGCGAAACAATCCAGAATGATTTTTTTGCTGCCGAAGAAGACCTTGGAGAGCAAAATGTCATAGCAAGCGTCCTTTCCGAGTTGAAAGAAATTAGGGCAGATCTGCAACAGGCTTTGGATAAATGAAAGATATATAAAAAAACTCCGTTTTGTTAACGGATTTTTTTTATATCTTTCAGATGTTTTGTTCGTCAATCAACAACATAAAAGGAAGATAGAAAACGTCCGGTTTCAAAGAAATATTTTTCTGTTAAAAGCAGAATGATGTCTAAGAGTCCCCAAAATGTTTCTCAAAACAGCAGTTCAGTAAACAAAACCCATAGCAGAGCAACGTTTTCAAAAGTTCCGCAGGTTTGAAAAATATGCGGAATCAGGCAGATAAGGCCAAGGGCAAAACAAATATGCCGAGCATGGAAACGGCATAAGACAAATGCATTTTTTGTTCTACGTTTTGGGATGAAGTTTTTTATTTTTCCAGCCAGTTCTTCACAACGAGAAAAACTGTTTTCAAATTTTTCCCATGCCCAGTCCGCTCAAAGCATCTAGCTTTGCCAGCAGGTTATGAAAAAACATATATTCGACCAACAGAACCATAAAAACGGCAACCCCGATCATCAGCAGATTTTTCTCCTTTTAAAAACGCATACATACAATTATAATAAGGGCTGTCACTTGAAAAATTTCTTTTATAATGGTTGTAACAAGTTTGTCAGCGGTTGAATTTGACATAAATCTCGCGGTCGTGAAATTCGCCGTATGTATAAATGGCCTCCCGCTGGGTGCCTTCATATTCATAACCATTGCGTATTGCCACACTGGCCGATGCACGGTTTTTGCTGTCGCAGGTAATTTCTAGCCGCCGTACCCCTTTGGCAAAGACGGCATTTTCTAGCGTTTGGACGGCGTCGCTCATATAACCGAACCCCGTTTTATCTTTGCGCAACCAGTAACCGATGGCGGCAATCCGGTTGGTGAGGTCGATGTCGTGAATATCAATGCTGCCGAGCAGCCGTCCGGAATGTTTGTCAAGTATAACGTAGGCAAATTTACTTTGCTTCGCCCAGCTCTGGGCAAACTTCTTAGTCGCGGCGGAAACGTCATCAAAACTTTTGGTCTTATCCACCCAGAACAGATACTGCCGGAGAAAATCACGGTTTTGGTTAATGGTCTGCCATATTTCGCCGTCAAAAGAGTGTTCCCGTCGCAGCAGACGCACGTTTTTTCCTTCCAGTTTGTCGTTTAAAGTAAAAGCTTCGATCATTTTTATTCGGTTGATTCAGTTTGTTGATGTCAACAGATTTCCAAACCGTTTGGCTGGAAAAAGCGTAAAAAACCTTACCCAATTATAAAAAGCATAGGTTAAAAATTTATGTATGAAGAAAGTAAAAAAACTATTGACTTAGAGCAAACTCTAAAATGTATGCTTGAAAAAAACTTGCAACAATATATTAAGGAGAAAAATATGGTAACTTGTGCCGTTACAACATCTTTTCTGGGCTGTCTGGTTACGTTGTGCCTTTATTTTCGTTACACCTGGGGGATTAATCTGTCGCCGCTTTCCCGTGTGCTACTGGTGTTTCCTTTCCTTGTGGCCGGCTGTATCCCGCTGATGGTATCCTACGACTGGCAGAAATATTTGGGCAGTTTTTATTTCTTTTATCGCTATGGGCTGTATTTTATTTATATCGGCTGCGTTATTCTTCTGGCCGTAACAGTCATTTCCGACCTCTTGTTCTGGCTTGCCGGACGCACGGCAGGCATTGCCCCCGCCAAAAGCGCGGTTAACGCCGGCAATTTACTGGTGGCCCTTGTAGCAACGATATGGGCGCTTTATGCGGGCATTAAGGTGCCGTCGCTCAAAGAAGTGGAAATAGCCTCGACCAAAATATCTGCACCGTTAAAAGTTGTTGTGTTGAGCGATCTGCATATTCACCGGGTCATTTGTCCGGAAAAAATCCGCCGGATCATTGAACGTACCAATGCCGAAAACTCCGATGTCATTCTGCTGGCAGGCGACGTGATAGACGACAATGTCAAAGAAGTGTCGGAGATTACGGCGCAGTTGAAAAATCTGAAAGCAGGCAAGGGCATTTATTTTGTAACCGGCAACCACGAATTTTATGCCGGTTATAAAGAAACGGTGGACGAATTGCAGAAACTGGGTTTTGTTTTTCTTGAAAACAACGGCCTGTCGGTAACGCCGGAAGTTTATCTGGCAGGTATTCCCGATTTGTTTACCGGCGGTGCATACGGACACAATGCCGATGTCAAAGCAGCATTCAAAGATGCGGCAACTGGGCAGTTTAAGCTGCTGGTGTCGCATACACCGGGCGACTTTGACAAAGTCAACAGAGAGTTTGATCTGGAAGTTTCCGGCCATACCCACGGCGGGCAGATATTCCCTTTTCATATATTCGTAAAGCTTGCCAACAAATATCTTGCAGGCCTTTATGATATGACGGAAAATGCCCGTATTTATGTTTCTTCTGGCGCCGGCCAGTGGGGGCCGCAGATGCGTTTCCTGGCGCCTTCGGAAATTACGATTTTAAATTTGGTTCCCGAAAAAAAGGAATCAACGGATAAATAAGGAGTAATCTATGAGCAAAAAAGTATTGATTTTATCGGCCAGTTTCCGCAAAGGCGGCAATTCCGACACTTTGTGCGATCGTTTTGCGGAAGGTGCACGGGCGGCCGGCAACGAAGTGGAAAAGATATTCCTCAACTCCAAAAAGATTGGCTACTGCCGGGGCTGCGGTGTTTGCAACACCACTCACCGCTGCGTGCAGAAAGACGATATGGAAGAAATTTTGAATAAAATGATTGAAAACGATGTTATCGTGATGGCAACGCCGGTCTATTTCTATACCATGAACGGGCAGATGAAAACCCTAATTGACCGCACCGTTCCCCGGTATGAGGAAATCCGCAACAAAGATTTCTATTTCATCGTGGCGGCAGCCGATGATAACCGTGCCAATATGGAAAAAACGCTGGAAGGTTTCCGTGGCTTTACTGAAGACTGTCTGGAAGGCGCGCACGAAAAAGGCGTTGTTTACGGCACTGGCGCTTGGCAGGTGGGTGACATTAAGTCCTCCCCAGCCATGGACGAAGCCTATGAAATGGGACGCACCATCGCTTAATCCCGATTTTTCTCCGTATAGAAAAAGCCGTCCGTTAAAGGACGGTTTTTTCTTTTATCCGCTTGCATTTTTGCCGTAGAAGTGTGGTTATTTCTGCCACATAATTACTTATCAGCAAATTTTGCTCCGAAGACTATTAAAATCAATGGCTCTATTAAACAATGTTGTTGAAGATGACTCTTTGTTCCTATAAATATAACAGGCGGTTATACCGCCTTTAATTATGAGATGACAACGCATTCCTGAATATAACGATGTAATGTTGTCCAGGTGCAGCCCATTAGCCGGGCTATCTGTGATTTAGGCACACCTTTTTCAAGCAGTTCCACAATTTTATTATGCTTTTTCTTTAACTTTCTGT
>CAYXBH010000053.1:0-7895 GCA_964463185.1 uncultured Azospirillum sp.
TTTCATAACAGACCTCCTGGATGATAAAAAATAAAAACCGGATTTTGCGAATCCAGTTTTTATTTTTTATGCCTTAATCTGGCCTTTTAAAGAGAGTTAGTAAATGACCTCAAGGATTTCAAAAGATTTTTTGCCGCCGGGAGCCATATATTCGGCAACATCGCCGACTTCTTTGCCGATCAGTGCTTTTGCCAGCGGGGAAGAAAGAGAAATTTTGTTCTTTTCGATATCGGCTTCGTAGTCGCCGACAATCTGATATTTGCTTTCTTTATCGGTGTCTTCGTCAACAAGCAACACAACGGCACCGAAACGGACAACATCGCCTTTGTTTAAGCTCGGGTCAATGACCTGGGCGCGGCTGATAACGGCTTCCAGTTCCTGGATGCGGCCTTCAATAAAGCTCTGTTTTTCTTTTGCGGCAGAATACTCAGCATTTTCCGACAGGTCGCCGTGCGAGCGGGCTTCCGCAATTGCGGCAATGATATTGGGGCGTTCAACGCCTTTTAGGTTTTTCAGTTCCTGCTCAAGCGCAGCAAACCCTTCCTTTGTCAAAGGGAACTTATCCATCTTTATCACCTCTTGCTAAAATTAAAAAATTTGACTGCGAAAAGGATCTCCTTTCACAGCCACAGAACTATCATGTTGTTAGAAACAATATAGCATATAAAAATAATTTGGCAAGAGAATATTTCTGTTGAATAAATGAATTAAAACTATACAGGTTTGCGGAATGTGGTATATTGCAACCGTTGAACTATGAAAATCTGGAGATTTGACTATGAAGAAAATTTACGTATTATCGGCAGCAGCGGCTATGGTTTTCGCTGCATCTGGTGCCGAGGCCGTTGACAGTACAGGCTGTGGTTTGGGGTCTATGGCCTGGCGCGGACAGTCCGGTCCGGTTCCCCAAATTTTGGCGGTAACGACCAATGGTTTAACCGGTAGCCAGACTTTTGGTATTACTTTTGGTACTTCCGGCTGTGATCCGAGCGGACGGATTACCGGCGGAACTCAGAGAATGGTTTTCCATTTTATCGAAAACAATATGGAACAGTATGCCCTTGATGCAGCCCGTGGCGAAGGCGAAACCCTGGATACTATTGCCGGTATGCTGAATATGGATAAAGATGTATTTGCCGAAAAATCACAGCAGAATTTTGCTGCGATTTTCCCGGATGAAAATGTTGATGCGGTTTATGTAACCACGAAGATTTTTGAAATCATCAAAGCATAGTTTTGTCTTGCAAAAAGCGGTTTGCCAACGGGCGAGCCGCTTTTTCTTTTTGCTTTTTGATCTATGAAATACTGTTTGTTTTTCTTTTTTTGCTGGTTTTATTCTTTTGCTGCCGTGGCTGAAGAAAAGTTTGCTTACAGCCCGCAATGGCTGGCCCTGGTGCATTATCGTCCAGGTATTTTTTCCGGGTATGAGGGCAGTATTGATTCGGAAAGTTTTTATTTGGCGGAAAACGGGAGGACGAATCCCGAAGCTGAGTTTGTGGCAACTGTTGAGTTGTTTGAAAAAGGAACCGACAAAGAAAAAGCATGTTTATTTCCAGCAAGATATAAATACCTAAAAAACATCGGATTAGCAAAAAAAGCTAATGTAAAATGCGAAGAGTTTGAGCAATTTAAAAATGATTTGCGTCCGGCCGGTGTTACCTTTTTGTTTACCGATGCTTATATGAATAATCCGTCATCTCTTTTTGGGCACACGCTTTTGCGGATAGATACTGCTCGTAAGGGGACGCAACTGCTTGCGCACGGGGCAAATTATGGTGCGTTTACGGATGGCAGGGATAATGGTTTTTTGTATGCTTTGTACGGGTTGACTGGCGGTTATTATGGAGGCTGGACGGTTAAGCCCTATTTTGACGTGATCAATACCTATAACAATATCGAAAACCGTGATATCTGGGAGTTGAACCTGGATCTGACGCCCGAGGAGCTGGATATGCTGGTGGCTCATTTATGGGAAATTGGACATACGCAGACCAGGTATTATTTCTTTACCAAAAATTGTTCTTATATGCTGATGGAAGTGCTTGATGCTGTGCGTCCTTCTCTTAAATTGGCGGATCGGTTTCCTTTACAGGCCATTCCCCTGGGTACGGCAAAGGCTGTTTATCGTTCGCCGGGGCTGGTCAAAAGTGTTAATTATCGTCCTTCGCGACAGGCAAAAATCGTCCATCGCTGGTGGTATATGGATAAGGCGCAGAAAAATGCCATGCTGAAGGCGCTAAAAGAAGAAGATTACACCTTGTCTGGCGTGCCTGAAGACAAAAAGGCCGATGTTTTGGAAACATATTACCAGTATGTTCAATATCAGTTGGTGCGCAAAAAAATGGAAATGGAGGAGTATCGGAGAAGAAGTTTTGCTTCGCTTGTTGCCCGCAACCGACTGGAGGAAAATAAGGCGCAGATCACTGAGACCCCGGAAGGAAAATCTCCGCTTGCGTCGCATGAATCCATGCGGCTGACGATCGGCGCCGGCAGCCGTGACGGCGAGGCTTTTCAGGAGATAGCCTATCGACCGGCTTATCACTCGCTGACAGATAATAATTATGGTCTTTTGCCGGGGGCGGAGATCAATTTCTTTAATTTCAAAATCCGCCATTATAATGAGAGCAAAAAGACTGTTTTCAGTGAGCTGAATCTGGTTGGTGTTAAATCTCTTTCGCCGGCAGGTGCGTTGTTTCAGCCCGTTTCTTTTTCCGTGGCGCTTGATGTGGCACGGGAAACGGATCCGGAAACGGGAAAAGAAGGTTATATTTTGAGGGGAAAGGCTGGTGGCGGTGGTGCGATTGAGGCCGTGGATGGCATTTATCTTTATACTATGGGGACAGCATACGGCGGATACGGCGGTTTTCTGCCACATAACCAATATGCAGGGTTTGGTTTTTCGGTTGGTATGTTTGCCGATTTTCGCCGTTTTAAATTGCTGACGGAGGTAGAAAAGATTTTTGCTACCACCCGTTTTGTTGACAAAATCAGATATCGGGTGGAGGCCAATATTCCGTTGTCAACTAATCTGGGGCTGGCCGTGGAATATTGTTTTGACGACAATAAGAAAGGGCGCAATCTGGATGAGTTTGTTGCCTCGTTTCGCCTCTATTTCTGATTTTTGCGGTACGACAGGGATTTTTATTCTTTTTTGATGTTTATCTTGCTTTTTAGCTTTAACCGTTATAATTTTTATAGCAAAATTCATAATTCGTATAAGGAGAAAAAAATGCTGAGGGAAGATATTCAGAACGCTATTAAAAATGCGATGAAAAATCATGAAACGGAACGTTTGGGTACGGTCAGGATGATTTTGGCTGGTGTCAAAGAAAAAGATGTTGATGCCCGTGGCAAAGGCAAGGAGTGTGCCAGCGATGCTGATCTGCTGTCGATGATGCAGACGATGATCAAACAGCGTCAGGAATCTGCCAAAATGTATAAAGACGGTGGCAGAGAAGATTTGGCAACCAAGGAAGAGGCTGAAATTGCTGTTATTCAGGAGTTTTTGCCAAAGCAGATGAATGATGCCGAAGTTGAAGCGGCAATCAAGGATGCCATTGCTGAAACCGGCGCAGCTTCCATGAAAGATATGGGCAGAGTTATGGGGGCGCTTAAGGGAAAGTATGCCGGGCAGATGGATTTCGGTAGTGCTTCCGGTAAAATTAAGGCTATGCTGGGCTAAAAGCCGAAAGAGATAATGGAAACCGATTTTCAGAAATTTTTGGATGAACTGCGCTCGCGCGTGTCGGTGGCCGATGTGGTTGGTGCCAAAGTTAAGCTTGTGCGCAAAGGCAAGGAATATATGGGGCTTTGTCCTTTCCACAATGAGAAAACTCCCTCTTTTACAGTCAATGAGGCCAAGGGGTTTTATCATTGTTTCGGTTGTGGTGCACACGGGGATATCATCAAGTTTGAAATGGAAGCCAATGGCCTGCCGTTTATGGACGCGGTAACTAAACTGGCTAACAGGGCTGGACTTAGGGTGCCACAGGTTCACAGGGAAAGCCCGGAGGAAGAGCAGAAACGCAGTTCCTGGTATGAAATTACCGAACTGGCGGCCACTTATTTTGAAAAAAACCTGCGGTTAACGGCCGGCCGGGAGGCAATGGCTTATCTGGCGCGGCGCGGTTTTGATGAAAGTATCATTAAAAAATTTCGGCTTGGTTTTGCGCCCGACAACAACGGGCTGAAATCGTGGCTGGCTTCCAAAAACGTGTGCGAAAGCGATATGATAGAGCTTGGTCTGGCGGTTTTGTCGGAGAAAAACGGTAAGATATATGACTTTTTCCGCAACCGGGTGATTATCCCGATTATGGATAAGCGGGGGCGGGTGATTGCCTTTGGTGGACGGGTGATGGGTGATGGTCAGCCAAAATATCTCAATTCGCCAGATACACCGGTGTTTAATAAGCGGCGGGTGCTTTACAATTTGAATTATGCTCGTGACAAAGCCTATGAAAAGCGGCGGATTATTGTCTGTGAGGGGTATATGGATGTGATTGCCCAGGCCAAATACGGCTTTGACTATGCGGTTGCGCCGCTCGGGACTGCGCTGACCGAAGAGCAGATTGCGGAAGCATGGAAAATTTGTCCGGAGCCGATTTTGTGTTTTGATGGCGACAATGCCGGTGTACATGCAGCCATCCGTTCTATCGATCGGGTATTGCCGATTTTGAAGGCCGGTTATTCGCTGAAATATGTTTTTTTGCCCGATAATATGGACCCCGATGAGTTTTTGAAAGCCAAGGGCGCGGAAGAATATGAAAAAGCGCTGGAAAACACGGTGCCTCTGGTTGATCTTTTGTGGCGCAAAAATATTGAGGCAGTGCCTACTGAGACGCCCGAGCAGAAAGCTTTGTTTGAGAAAAATGTCTATGAGGAAGTGGCTAAAATTGCCGACGAAAAAGTGCGCGGCTATTATCTGCAGGAGATGAAAAAACGCATATACGAGCGGTTTCGTCAGTTGCCGGCAAGAGGAGGATTGGCCGAAAAGCGTCCGGTTCGGGAGCAACGGGGCGGGCAAAGAGCGGTTGCGGGAAAACGTTTAGTTCCGAAACCGGTCAGGATTACGTTAGATGAGCTTGTCGGAAAATTTATCGTTGCAGCGATGTTTTGTTACCCCTGTCTGATCGGTGAATATGAAGAAAAAGCAGGGATGTTTGAAATCAAAGACAATGCGCTGAAACTGCTGCTGGAAAAAATGGCGGAGATATATCACCAGAAAGAGCCGGCTGACAGCACTGTTTTGTATAACGCGCTGAAAGAGGAAGGTTTTGCCAATTATATAGACGGTCTGTGGGAAGTGCGGATGCTTCGGCAGCAAAATTCTGATTTGCGGAAACTGCGGCGGGAAATTGACACCAAAATATTGGAAATGCAGCTCCGGCAACTGGAAAATGAGATTAAGGAATGTGTCCGTGTTCTTGAAACTTCCGAGTCGTTTTCACAAGAGGTTTATGAGCGTTGTCAGATGCTGAAAAAAGAGCGTGAAGCATTGTTGGTAGAGCAGGGAGCAGATTCTTCTTTTTAGACCTAAAAACGGTACCTTAGTTGTATTGATGAAAAAAAGAGGGAGCTATTTATTAACAGAGTGTTGACAAATCGTTCGGAAAACTCTAAAAAAGAGCCGCTAGCAATTTATTTGCCGGATGCAGTGTTCGGCGCAAAAATCGATTTTTGGGAAAAAGAATGTCAGATACGGAAAATCAAGACTTTTACGAATCGGGCGCAGCCGATGCTCCGCTGATTGACAGCTTAGGGAGCGCCATTAAGCGTGTTGTTGAAAAAGGTAAGGCACGCGGATATATCACGGTGGAAGAACTTAATAAGGCTCTGCCAGTGGAAAAGGAATCTTCTGAACACATTGAAGACATTATGTCTGAAATTTCCGATATGGGGATCAGCATTATTTCAGAATCTGAGGCTGACAATTTTGAGCTGGAAGACGAAACTGATGACGGTGAAGATATTGAAGAAACCGGAAATTTTGACGAAAAAGATATGGGGCGTTATGACGATCCCGTGCGTATGTATTTAAAAGAAATGGGGTCTGTTGAACTGCTTTCCCGCGAAGGTGAAATTGCCATTGCCAAGCGGATTGAGGCAGGTAAAACGGTTATGATTGACGGATTGTGCGAAAGTCCGATGACAATTAGGGCTATTGCCGGTTGGAAAGATGATCTGTTGTCGGGAAAAATGCAGTTGCGCGATGTTGTTGATTTGGAAATGATGTACGGTGATGATCCGGAGGCTCTGGTTTATGACGACGAGGATGGGGCGCCAGTCGACAATCTGGAAAAAGTGGTTGCCGAATTGGCGAAAAAAGAAAATCTGGACGATATCGACGAAGACCTGGATGATGATATGGAGCTGGAAGATGCCGTTGACGATGAGGACAACGGAGATGAAGATGACGAACCTGTTGATTTGGATGAGGAAAAAGGTGATGAGGCTGGCGATGGCAGTGAGCATATAGATGATGAAAGTGATGCTGTCGGCGGTCATTCTTCGGCATCTATTTCCGCTATGGAAGAGGCGTTGTGGGAACCTGTATTGGAGATTTTAACCAAAATTTCCAGTTATTATGACGACCTAAAAAAGATTCAGAGTCAGCGGGTTGAGGCTGTTTTGGCCGGGAAAAGTATTAAGCCTGCGGTTGAGAAAAAATATGTTCAGATTAAACGGGAACTGGTTGAGCTGATGAGTTCTATCCATTTGAACGCCGGCAGGATCGAACAGTTGGTTGAACAATTGAACGATTTGAACAAACGCCTGATGGGATTGGAAGGTAAACTGTTGCGTTATGCCCTGGCATGCAGGATCAGACGGGAAGATTTTATTGAGGTTTATCAGAAGTCGGAACTTGATCTCAACTGGGTAGAAAATGTTTCTCGCAAAAAAGATAAACACTGGCAAGAATTTATCAGAAAGTATGGAACTGAAGTTTTGGAGCTGCGCGATAGCGTGGGGCAGATGGCGCAGGAATGTGGACTGCCGATCAGTGAATATCGCCGGATGGTTGATACCATCAAAAAAGGCGAGAGGGAATCGGAACGTGCCAAAAAAGAAATGATCGAGGCTAATTTGCGTCTGGTTATTTCTATTGCCAAAAAATATACCAACCGCGGATTGCAGTTTTTGGATTTGATTCAGGAAGGCAACATCGGTTTGATGAAGGCAGTTGACAAATTTGAATATCGTCGCGGTTACAAGTTTTCGACTTATGCAACCTGGTGGATCAGACAAGCGATTACCCGGTCGATTGCAGACCAGGCGCGTACGATCCGTATCCCGGTGCATATGATTGAAACAATCAACAAACTGGTGCGAACCTCGCGGCAGATGCTTTCTGAAATGGGGCGCGAACCAGTGCCAGAAGAGTTGGCGGCCAGACTTTCGATGCCGCTTGAGAAAGTGCGCAAGGTGATGAAAATTGCCAAAGAACCGGTGAGTCTGGAATCGCCGGTTGGTGATGAGGAAGATTCTTCCCTCGGTGATTTTATTCCGGATGAAAGCGCTTTACAACCACTTGATTCCGCAATCCATGCTAACTTGAAAGAAACATGTACGCGGATTTTGTCCTCGCTGACTCCACGGGAGGAGCGGGTTTTGCGTATGCGGTTTGGTATCGGGATGAACACCGACCATACGTTGGAAGAAGTGGGGCAGCAGTTTAATGTTACCCGTGAGCGTATCCGTCAGATTGAGGCCAAAGCGCTACGCAAGCTCAAACATCCGAGCCGTTCGCGGAAACTGCGTTCATTTTTGGATCAATAATGAAAAGCCCCGGATTTTCCGGGGCATAATTTTTGAAGAACAGGGCGTTATATAAAAAAACTTTTTCTCGATTTTTTATACCTGTCTTCTGAAGTGTCCGGGAAAAACATCCCCCTGAA
>CAYXBH010000054.1:0-2919 GCA_964463185.1 uncultured Azospirillum sp.
GGATTCTGATCACACCCGATCCGCCCTGAATATGCTCCGGATGAGAAACCGCCAGGATAAGCGAGCGAATGTCCGGCAGATTAAGCCACTGGGGCACTCTTTCTCTCAGCACGCCCCGGCTGGCAAAGATATCATTTTCGTCGTTTTGATGCAACCCCTTGCCGGTAATGATCTCAATACAGCGCCGACCTTTAAGATACGATTGTTTGATAAAAGAAGTTACCGCCTCAAAAGCCTTTGCTTCCGTGTAGCCATGCAGGTCAAGCTCTGCTTCCGTTCTAAAATCCCCCCGTTTGAATTTGCGGGCGGTGTTGGCGTCAATATTATCCGTGTTGCCGATTTTTATGTCCTCAAGGACGGCTCCCCTATATACACGATCCGGGCTGATTTTGGGAACAATTTTTAACGGCCGGCGCACACCAGAACCGGCTAGTATATTTTTATTTTCCGGCAGCTTTTGAACATCTTTCACCAGTTCCTGCCAGCAGGCATCGTCATCGCTATCAGTCATCGGACGATCCTTTCGGGATCAGGATATAATAATGCCCGACGGAGTTCATTTTACCAGCCAGAGCCAAAACCTCGTCACCGCCGCTACCCCAGAAATAATCGCCCCGGACGGCACCTTTGATTGCGCTGCCGATATCTTGTGCCGCCACCATTTTCTTCAGCGGTTTTTTATCCGGTGTATGAGTGCTGAGCCACAACAAAGCCCCGAGAGGAATGTAACTTTTATCCACTGCCAAGCTTCTTCCCGCCGAAAGCGTCACCCCAAAAGCACCGACCGGGCCGCTGTCGTCAATAATCCGGTGGAAGATGTAACGTTCGTTTTCTTGCATCAGTTCTTTTGCCCGGTCGGGGTTTTCTTTCAGCCATTTTTTTATGCTGATCATATCGGCCTGTCCGGGTTTAACCAGTCCTTTGCCGAGCAGGATGCTGCCGATTCCCGTAAACGGTCTGCCGTTATTGTCGGCATACCCGATTCTTTCGCTGCTACCATCGTCAAGCCTGGCCACGGCAGAACCCTGTATCTGCATCACATGAATGTCGACCACGCTGTTACCCCACAGCAGCACCGGAGCTTTCAATTCGGCGTTCTCGATTTCTGCCCGGGTGTAATAGGGGCGCATTTTCTGCCCTTCGATTCGCCCTGTCAGACGTTTGTCCGGCAGCGAAGGATCAAAGTCCTTCAAATTGACCTCGATCAGATCATCCGGTTTTCCGTAGACCGGATAAATATAGCGACCGTGCCTGTGGCGGGAAGCATGTATTTCCGATTCGTAATAAGAAGTAAATTTTCCTTCCGCATTGCCGTCCGCCTGAACCAGATAAGGCGTAAAATTTTGCTCAAGAAAATGGCGGAAAGTTTTTTCATCACCAATTTTACGGGCAAAAAATTCGGCGCAAGCACGCATATAATCTTCGGTATTTATTTTGATTTTGCTGTTGCCAAGGTAAGGCGTTGTTATCTTTTGTATTCTTTTGCAGTTGGCGTCAAAAACGGGGATAAATTCTCCCAGATTGTCCGCCTGCCAACCTTCGAGCTCTTCAAAACCAACGGCGCTCAGCTCAATTTCGCGGGGCGGCTTTTTTTCTTCCAACCGAACACTCCCCTCTTGCCGGTCGGAACAACCGGCAAAAAGGAAAGAGCAGAACAGTAAAAAATATATCTTCTTCATTTATTTCTTTGTCGATACTAGGAGCCAATTGGGCGTTGTCGCATTTAAGCTGCGCTCAAATGTCCATACATCGGTAATGGACTGGATAAAGTTTTCGTCGCCTTCCAGTACGTCGCCTTTTTTGTCGCGCAGAATATTAACCTGTTCGGAAACAAATTTGACGCTAATTTTAGCCAAATCGTTTTTGGTGATTTTGGCATCGGTAATAATGGCTTCGTTAAAGCCGATAAAATCTGTTTCCGCACTGATGCCATCGGCCTGCCGTTGATCTATGATTTCTTTGAATTTTTTCAGTAGATTTTTACTGACCAAGCCTTCCAGCGCATTGACGTCGCCTTTGGCAAAGGAGGTAATAATAATTTCAAAAGCTTTTTTAGCGCTGTTTAAAAACTTATCACGATTAAAACCAGGAATTTTGCTTAAATTTTTTTCGCTGTCGCTTAAGTCACGTTCATCGGCTTTCAGCTCCTTGCCGGCCACTGCTGTCTGTTGTTGATGTTTGTTATGCTCCTGCATTAGAATATCAAAGATTTTGGTCGCACTTTCTTTGCTGATTTCGGTTTCGTTTTCCGGCCGTGTTCCAAGCAGGCTCTTAAGTTTGGCAAAAACCATGACAACCACGAACAATAAAATGATAATATCCAGATAAGCAGACATTTTTTCCTCAAATAAGACTTGTTTTCACTACCTTGTAATATAAGGTCAAAACCTGATATTATCAACCGGAAATATTGACCGCGGCGATTATTTATTATAAAATTACCACCGTTTGATTAATTTACCGCTTTTAGGAGGAAAAGAATGGAAAAACAGGCTCAGAATAAACAAATCGGTGCGATTGCCGTCAACAGCCAGTATATCAAAGATTTGTCGCTGGAGATTCCTCATGCACCCGAGATTTTCGGGGAAATCCGGTCGGCGCCAAAAATCGACGTACACGTTGATGTCAAATCGGAATCGAAAGGCAACAACAAATATGTATCCCAGCTTTCCATCAACATGAACGGTAAGGTTGAGGATAAGACATTGTTTATTTTGGAGCTCACCTATGCAGCCTACGCCGAAGTCAACGTCCCTGCGGAACATATGGAACAGGTGCTCCTGATCGAACTTCCACGGTTGATTTTCCCGTTTGCCCGCAATGTCGTAACCCAATGCTTAACCGAAGGTGGTCTGCCGCCGTTTATGCTCAATCCGATTGATTTTGCGGCATTGTATGCGGCTCGCAAACAGGCGGCCC
>CAYXBH010000054.1:3019-6565 GCA_964463185.1 uncultured Azospirillum sp.
CACATTACCTCCACCATGTTGAATTCGGAACCTTTGGTGGCATATTGTTTCAACAGTTTGATACTGGCTTTATTAAGACCGTTGATTGCCGTTGGCTTAATTTCCGCTTTGTCGCCAACCAGCGAAACCACGGCGCCGGCCACACCACCACTGACCGGAAAGCGCCGTCCCTGGGCGCAGGATATTTTGGCAAACTCCTGCGGTTCACAGTCGGCAATATTAACTCCAGAAGCAACAAACATGGCGCCGACTTCTTCAAACGTCAACACATAGTCGACATTGGGGTCGTTTTCTGCCTCAAAACGTTTGGCCAGGCAAGGACCGATAAAGACGGCCGTGCACTCCGGTTGCTCTTTTTTCAGCAGCTCGGCAGTATAATACATCGGCGTTCGGGTGTGGGAAACAAAGGGCTTGATTTCCGGTATATGAACGCCTGCCGCCTTGTAGTAGGCCGGGCAGCAGGAGGTGGTCATCATTTTTTCGCCCTTTTCCATTTTTTCGATAAATTCAGCCGCTTCTTTTTGGGTGGTGATGTCGGCTCCGACGGCCACTTCCACCACATCGGCAAAGCCCAGTTTTTTCAAGGCACCGATCAGGTTGTTAATGGTGCCGGGAAACTGTCCGAGCACAGCCGGTGCCAGCATGGCAATTACCTTTCTGTCGTCATCGGCCAGTAGTTTCAGCACGTCGACAATCTGCGACATTTCAACCACGGCACCAAACGGACAGGACTGCAGACATTTGCCGCAGAGAATACATTTTTCGGGATCAATATGCTCTTTGCCCGATTCGTCTTTGCTAATAGCGCCAACAGGGCAGGCTTCCTCACACGGGATCGGTACCCGGATAACCGCATGATAGGGGCAGACTTCCTGGCAGCGTCCGCAGGAAATGCATTTATCGGGATCAATGGTTGAACGTCCATTGACAATGGCGATGGCCTGTTTGGGGCAGTTGACCTGGCAGGGCTTGGCAAAACAGCCACGGCAGGCGTCGGTAACCATATAGCGGGAGCGGATACAGCCTGAGCAGGCATCGGTAATTACCGATAGTTTGTTGATGGCATGTTCTTTACGCGTCAGTGCCCGTTCGCCGTATTCTTTTAAGCTTGTCAGTTCGTCAGTTTCGTCTTCGGGGGCAAAGCCCATACTGGCCATGCAGCGGTATTTGAGAATGGCGCGGTCTTTATAGATGCAACAGCGACTGACTTCGCCGCCTTTTGGCCGCAGCTCCAGCGGGATTCGGTCGGCATCGGCAAAACGCCCTTGCAAAAATTTCTCAACAACTTTCACCAGAATACGGGTACGCATCTGGTTGGCATTATTTTTAGGTATCAGCATTAGTTTTCCTGGTTTAGTATTTCTCTTACTTTGTTGACGACTTTTTCAAAATTGGCTTCTTCGATCAGTTCATTGTTGACCAGCACAAACGGACCACGGTTATATTTAGCGGTGGTGTTTTTGCAATGGTTCATGCAGCGGGATTCCTCTATTTCGATTTTATCGGCGATGTCTGCCGGCGGGGCATATTCCAGCACCTGGATCTGGGCTGCTCCCATAACAAAGCAGGAAGTTCCGCAACAAATTTTTATTTTGACTTTTTCCATGTGTTTGTTCCTTTGTTTACAAGTATCTGACCGAAATTTCTTTCAAGTATTTGCTTTGCAGTAGCCTGAAAATTTTTTTGACGATGTTGCGCCTGATTTCAAGCTCCATCGGCAGGCTTGGATCCTGGTGGGCGACATTGATTTTTGTGCCGACCGCAAAATCTATTTTATCGCTGCCGAGCAACAAGTTGACCAGACGAACCGAGGCGACATTTGGCTTCCTGTCGATTCCCTCTTTTAACATACGATACGCATCGGTCAAGGTTAAAATGCCCTCCGTTACCAAATCGACCCCTTCCATGGTTGAAGCCATCGGGATTTCGGTATCAAAACTCGATTTGTCAATTTCGCATTTTAAACACAATTCGCGCTCAATGATATTAGCGGTAGTGCCGCCGCAGACAGCGACTTTGCCGTCGTAGTCCGAGACCTGTTCAGCAAATTCATGATCTTTGTCCTCATCAAACGGTGGCCCGGTCAAAACCAGCAGTTTGCGTGGAGTACGAAAATAGATGCAGACGCAGCTGATGTCGTCGCCGGCCTTTTTCTCCAGCTCTTTGTTCAAGGCCTCCTCAACAATTTTCTGCGCCAGAGTTTGCGAAGACATATGCGGGTCTTTTTCAATTTCCTTTAAAGCAAAATCAATGCAGCCCTGCCGTCCCCAGCCGAGCGGATAGCGTCTGTTACCGAGTCCCGCCTGGGTAACTCCGTCCGACATCAGGATGATGCGGTCTTCCGGCTGGGTGGTGATCTGCGAGGCACTAATAGTGCGGTCTTTCCATTTTGGCGAGGAAAACTCCCGTCCTTTGATGGATAGCAGCTTGTTGCGGCGCAGAAAAATAAAATGGGGATTGTCCATTTCAAAAATACGTGTCTTTCCTTCCAGTTCGCTGTCAACGATGGAAAAGGTTGCGTAGCTGATTTTGCGGATTTGGCAGATAGGCAGCGCGTCCATCATAATTTCGCTTGAGCGTAGCAAATCGGCGTTGTCTTCCATAAATTTCATAGCCATACGGGTAGTCATCGACGACAGGATATTAGCCTTTACACCGCTGCCGAGCCCGTCCGAAAGAATACTGATAACCCGCCGCTCTTCGGGGATTTTTTTGGAATAGATGGTATCGCCGAAACAATCTTCGCCGTCTTTTTGTTTTTGGTAAGAGCCGATGTCGATAAACAGCGAATTGTTCATTGGTTGTCCTCATAAGATTTTATCGACTTTTCAACGCTGCTTTCCGGTTCGCTGCCAGCATAGTCTTCGGCAATCGAACGTAGCAGGATTTCCGTTTCCGCCATATGTTCGCCCAAGGTGCAGGCAATTTGCTGAACGGTCGCCAGATTTTTATGAATGACATCGCGGGCTTTTTCGGCAATCTGCTCTTTTTTCATCTCCATTTTGGTAACGTCCTGAATAATGCCACCGACAATTTGTTTCTGGTCGATATTAAAGACCACCACGTCAAACAGCCGGTCGCCGAAGCAGATATGCTCACGACGGATGTCCTGCCCGAGGTCAAGCGAGGCCGAAAACAGGTTGGTAAAGTCGATAAAGTCGCGAAGATCAGCGCCGCGGAGGTCATTGCGGTCGTACATTTCTCCGTGTTCTCCCTCTTTCCAGAAAGCTTCCGCAAATTTATCGTTACACTCAATAATATTTAAATTGCTGTCGGCAATGACAATCGGTGAAGGGATACAACGGATAAGGGCGTTGGCTTTGCGCTGGGCCTGGTGTTTCATGTTGGAAACGCACATCTCCGGTTCGGCTTTGCCCGCCAGCATGGCTTTCGCAAAATTACGGCATGTGTTATATCCGCAGCCGCCGCAGTTGAGTTCGTCCTCAACACTGTATTTGCCGATCATAGCCAGAGCTTTGCGGATTTCCGCTTCACCGAACTCACGGTCAACCACCTGGTTTTCTGCATATTGCAGGGAAATATCCG
>CAYXBH010000054.1:6665-7730 GCA_964463185.1 uncultured Azospirillum sp.
GGGCTGCAGGATAAGGTTTGACGGTTTCAATCATACCGCCCTCAATCGGATAGGCTGTTCCTTCTTCCGCCTTGGTCATCACAAATTTGTCATAAACACTGGTGCGGATTTCTTCCGGTACGATTCCGACGCTATGAAACCATTGTCGTATGTCTCCGAAACTGAGGCTTAAGCTTAACAGGTCGGGATGGGCATCAGCTTCGAGTTTTTTTGCAATGCAGGGACCGACAAAAACCACTTCGATACTGCTGCCGAGCTTGTCTTTTAACATCCGGCAATGAGCCAACAGCGGCGATGAAAGCGGTGTCAGGTGCTTTGTCATTTCCGGCAGATATTTGCGTATATATTCAACCACTGACGGGCAGGCAGTGGAAATAAACATTCCCGATTCCCTTTTGCCGAGCAGGCCGGCAATATGTGCGGAAACTTCTTCCGCTCCTGCTGCGGTTTCTCCCACCCCGCGGAACCCGAGCCGGCGCAGAGAAGCAATCATGTTTTCTGCCGAAAGTCCCGGAAATTCAGCAATCCACGATGGCGCCAGTGAAATATAGACGTCTTTACCCGATTCGATAAGGTGTTTGGCGCGCACCAGGTCGTTGCGTGGTTGTTTGGCTTTAGCCGGGCAAACTTTGTAGCAAGTACCGCAGGCAATGCACAATTCAGGTACAATCTGCGCACTGTTATCTTCGATTTTAATGGCTTTGATCGGACAGCGGCGGACGCACTTGTAACAGTCCATACAGTTGTTTTTGATGGTATATAAGGGATATTCGCGGTCGGACATGTTTCCTCCTTGGTATCAGCGGAACGTTTTTTCCAAAATATCGAGCATGGTGCCACTGTCGACATGATGATACTCTGTATCGTTAATAGTGATGTTCGGACCAGCGGCGCAACGGTTGCAGCAGCGCAGACCGCAAAGCTCAATATTAGCCTCAATGCCTTTTTGTTCCAGAAAACTTTGAATCAGCTGGAGGTTTTTCGCATTTCCACGGGCAAAGCAAGAGCTGCCCATGCAAACTTTAATCTGATGTGCCATTTGCAGTTTCTCCCTTATGGCAAGGC